>NZ_WMBF01000008.1:0-47995 GCF_019400875.1 Streptomyces anatolicus
AGCTACGGTTCATGGCATGTCGAAGTCCAGATCCCGGGCCCGCGTCACCTCCGACGACGTGCGCCGCATCGCCCTCGCCCTGCCGGAGACGGTGGAGAAGATCGCGTGGAGCATGCCCACGTTCCGCGTCTCCGGAAAGATGTTCGTGACGGTGCCTGACGACGAGACGTCCATCGCGGTGCGCTGCCCGAAGGTCGAACGGGACGAGCTGGTCCTGGCCGAGCCGGACAAATTCTGGGTCGCCGCGCACGAGGCGGGTTCGGCATGGGTCCGGGTGCGCCTCGCGGCGCTGGACACGGAGGAGCTGACGGACATCCTCTCGGACTCCTGGCGCCAGGCCGCGCCACCCCGACTTCTCGAAGGGCACCCGGGGTTGGGGCTCCCGGCCCCGGAGTAAGTGACCGGGGCCTCGCGCGACCGCAACCATTCCTCAGGTCGACAGCCGGCCGCCCGGGGAAAGGGTGAGCGATCACCGGTCAGAGTGCGGTATTGTTTCCGTGCACGTTCGGCCGGGGGAAACCCCAGGTCAGACGGGCAACGGGACGTGGCGCAGCTTGGTAGCGCACTTGACTGGGGGTCAAGGGGTCGCAGGTTCAAATCCTGTCGTCCCGACTCGAAAGAGTCGCAGATCGAGGGGCCGTTCCAGAGAAATCTGGAACGGCCCCTCGATCGTTCCCGGGGACCGTCAAGGGACCAGGTCCCTCGACGGTCTCGGTGTGTCAGGCGGTGACGTGCCGGCTTTCCGGGGCGGCCGGCGTCAGTCGTCCGCCGCGGTGCAGGCCGTTGAGGGCCGCCGCGCAGGCAAGGCCGAGCGCCAGGAGTGCGAGCCAGGGCAGCGCGGGAAGGCCCGCTTCCCGGGCCGTGTCGAGTGCGGCGCCGGTCAGGAGGTTCCCCAGGGTGATGCCGATGCCGCAGATGGTGTTGTAGAGGCCGTAGTGGGTGGCGACGAGGCGGTCCCCGGAGAGGCGGACGATGGTGTCCATCTCGAAGGGGTACGCGATCATCGTGCCCACGGCCAGCAGCAGGGCCGAGAGCGCCGGCGGCACTGCCGCGAGCAGCCAGCGTCCCGGGCCGCCGTCCGGCACGGGCAACGGCATCACCGCGAGGAGCGGCACGAAAGCCGTGCCCATGGTGACGAGCCCCCAGGTGAGTGCGCGCCCGGGCGCCATCCGCTCCTTGCACCAGGCCGTGACGCGTGTCTGAAGGGCGATGGTGGCGAGTCCGGAGACGGCGAAGAGCAGTGCTGTCGCCGCGGTGCCGGCTTCACCGGAGCCGCCCAGCCGCCGTACTTCCAGTGGTAGCGCGAGGTAGACCTGGAAGGAGAGGACGTACGAGCCGATCATGGCCACGGAGAAGAGTAGGAAGGGCCGGTTGGCCACGATCGAGCGCCACTGCGCCAGTACGCCGTCCCGTTCCGTGGCGGTGCCGGTGCTCTTGTCGGTGGCCCGGCGCGCGGGAAGGGACCGGATCTGGACCACGCTCAAGAGTGCGAAGATGCCCGCGGACACCAGACAGGTGGTGCGGAAGTCCACGGAGGTCAGCACCATGCCGACCAGCGGGCCGAGCAGGATGCCGGCCTGGTAGAAGACGTTGAACAGCGCGAAGGCCTCGACTCGGCGATCTCCCGCGTCCGCCGCGAGGTAGGCGCGGACGGCCGGATTGAACAGTGCTCCGGCAAGACCGGTCGCCGCCGAGGCGGCCAGCAGCGCGGGGAGCGAGTCGACCAGACCGAGCGTGGCGAAGCCGACGGTGCGAAGGACACATCCGGCGATGATCAGAGGCTTGTACCCGAACCGGTCGGCGAGGGTACCACCCACCAGGAACATGCCCTGTTGCGTGAAGTTCCGCACGCCCAGGACGAGTCCGACCACCCATCCGGCGAGGCCGAGCGAGCCCGACAGGTGTGCGGCCAGGTACGGCATCAGCATGTAGAAGCCCAGGTTGATGGTGAACTGATTCACCATCAGCAGCTGCACGCTGCGCTCGTACGTGCCGACCTGTCGCAGCGTGCCCTTCATCGGACGTCCTCGATCGTAGTGGCCAGGGTCAGCGGGTCGACGACGTCCGCGCACCGGGTCCAGTGGGTGACTTCCTTGTCGTCGGGCCGCGAGATCTCATCGGGCTCGGCAGCAGGGGGGTGGTCCAGCAGGCCGTGAGCCGCGCAGTACTCGTCGTCGTAGACCGTCCCGAGGTAGCGCTGGGGCCCGTCGGGGAAGACGGCTGCGATACGGGTGCCGGCGGGCATGGTCCTGGCGCTCCAGCCGGCCACGAGGGCGACCGCGCCGACACTCCAGCCGCCGGTCGCGTAGTGCGAGGAGGCGAGTTGGCGGCAGGTCCACACCGCCTCGGCCGGGGCGACCCAGTGCACCTCGTCGAAGCTCTCGTACGCCACGTTGCGGGGGTAGATGCTGGAGCCGAGGCCACGCATGAGGCGTGCCCGCGCGGGCTGGCCGAAGATCGTCGAGCCGATGGTGTCGACACCGATGACGCGCAGGTCAGGGTAGAGCTGCCGCAGTACACGGGAGACGCCCGCGGAGTGTCCGCCGGTGCCGACACTGCACACCAGTACGTCGATGTGGCCGAGCTGGGCGGCGAGTTCCAGGGCGAGCGGGGTGTAAGCGGTGGTGTTGTCGGGGTTGTTGTACTGATCCGGGCACCAGGACCCGGTGTGCTCGGTGAGCAGTTGGGTCACGCGGTCGCGGCGCGCCTGCTGCCAGCCACCCTCGGGGTGGGGCCTGCCGACCACGTCGACCTGGGCGCCGTAGGCGGTGAGAAGCCGGGTCATGGACGGCTCGAGCCCGGGGTCGGTGACCAGGGTGACGGGGTGCCCGTACACCATGCCGGCGAGCGCCAGGCCGAGGCCCAGGGTGCCGCTGGTCGATTCGATGATCCGGCCTCCCGGCACCAGTTCGCCGCGGCTGCGCGCGCGTTCGACCATGTGCAGGGCGGGACGGTCCTTGATGCCGCCGGGGTTCAAGCCCTCCAGCTTGGCCCAGAAGCCGTGCCCTTCCGGGGCCAGTGGTGCGGACATGTGCAGGACCGGTGTGTTGCCGACCAGCCCGGAGATGGCTGTTCGGGTGGGGGTCACATCGGTGGTGATCAGGGAGTGCATCGTTCCGCTCTCGTCGAAGTGATGGCGTGTTCGGTGCGGGGTTCGACGCGCGCACCGGGGTGCGGGCGGCGGCCGTGTGTGCACGGCCGCGGAGGCGAGCCCTATATGCGCCACCGACACACGGCGATGAGCGTTGTTCTGGAGGTCGTGGCGTAAGCCGTTCCGGCCTGCTTAGGTCCGGAGGGCGCGTGCGTTGTCGCCGCGGTCGTTCCGGTGCGGGAGGGCGTGTCGCGGGGAGTTGGCCCGCCGGCGCTACGCGGGGCGGTCTTGCTTTCTCCGCCGCTGTCGGACGAGCAAGTGGGCGAGTCGTGCTGCGCCTGACGAGGTTCGAACCTCTCCGGCGACGACGCCTCCACGCCGCTGAGCGGCGGTATGCCGGGGCCGTGCCCGTCTCCTGCCGCGGTCAGGTGATGCGGACAGGCGAGGGCGCTCGCCAGCAGAACGGCGAGGACAACGGCGATGAAGTGACGGGCCCAGGACGGCGCTTGACGGGTCGGATGAAGCGTGGGGGATGACAGCACAGCGGCTCCGCACGGCTGCCCGAGCCCGCGCGAGGAACGCGACGCGGCGGAGGGCAGCGATCAAGGGTCGATGAGAGGGCAGGCGGGGCCGTCACCTGGCGAACATGTCCGTAGCGGCGCGAACGAGGAGCGGTTCGCACGCCGTTGACGGCCGACTGGAGCTGCTGCCGCCTCTAGGTCCGTAGGACCGCTGCCTGCTGGGAGGGGGGCGGGGCATGGGCCTCACGCCCGGAGCCGCCCGCGGAGGCGATTCCGCCGCCCGGGCCGCCGTACTCAAAGGCCGAACCGAGGCCCGATACGCACGGCGCCGCGACGGACGGGCCGTCCTGAGGCTGTCCGGAGAGGCACTCCCCCGCGACGTGGGAAGGGCCTTCGTCGTGGCCATGACCGCGGGAGTCGTCGGCGGGATCGGACGTGCCGGTGTGTCCCGCAGGCGATTCGGAAGCGCGGTCCGCGGCGATGGAGGAGGTCACTATCGACGGAGTCGTGTGCGCCGATGCGCCTTCCACCCCGACTCCGTGTGCGTAGAGCACAGCGAGGAGGAGGGCACCCAGCCACCACGGGCGTGACGTACGCGGCGCGCGGCCGGTACGTCGTACGCCGAAAGGCGACGGGGGCGTAATCATGACGTGATGTTAACCGTTGTGGTGCGGGAGCCTGCGCGCCTCTCGTGAAACGAGGCGTAAACAAGCCGTGAAGCGTGTCGCGGGCATTTCGGCTCCAAACCGAGGTCCGCCGGGACGGGGCGGCGGCCGACGTGTGCGGTGAGGATGCCTTGGACGGCGCGGCTCTTGGAAACTGTGCCGCTAACCATTAGGTTAGGCTCGCCTTAGTGGGGTACGGACGTGCCCCGGCTGTCATTCCCCCGAGGGGAGCCGGCGTGACTCGTTCCAGCCACTACGCACCCCCTTCAGTTCCGTTGCCGACCCCGACCCGAGGCAGAGCCGTGTCCGTTGAGTTGCCGCCGTCCGCCGCCCCGCGATCCGCCTATCCCGTGGACGTGCTCCCCGTGGCGGTCCGTCACCGTCTGCAGGAGCTGGCACAGGCCCAAGTTCCGGTGTCCGCCTACCTCTACGACGGTGCTGTCGCCGCCGAGCGTGCTCGGGAGCTGCGCGAAGCGCTTCCGGAGTGGGCAGCCGTCTACTACGCGGTGAAGGCGAACTCCTTCCCGGGCATCATCCAGGCACTGGCACCTCACGTCGACGGCTTCGAGGTCGCTTCCCGCGCGGAGCTGGAACTCGCCGTATCCGCCAAGCCGGCGAGCGGAGACCTCCCGGCCCCGGTGGTCGCCGCCGGCCCCGCCAAATCCGTTCCCGTCCTCACCGCCCTGGTCCTGGCCGGTGCCGAGGCGATCAACGCCGAGAGCCTGCTCGAACTGCACCGGATCAGCCGGATAGCCGTCGCCGAGGGCGTCCGAGCCCGAGTGGCGCTCCGCGTCAATCCCGCGACCATTCCTGTCACCGGGTCGCTGCACATGGGAGGCGTCCCCTCCCAGTTCGGGGTGGCCGAGCCCGACGTGCCCGGCGTACTCCGCGAGGCCCTGCGGCTGCCCGGCCTGGACCTGATCGGCTTCCACATCCACGCCGCGTCCAACAACCTCGACGCCGAGGCCCATGCCGCGTATCTGCGCTGGTGCGTGGAGTGGAGCGTAAAGACCGCCCAGGACAGCGGGATCGATCTGCGCCACATCGACATCGGCGGCGGCATCGGTGTCGCCTTCGAGGGTGAGAAGCCCTTCGACGTCGCACGCTTCGGCGAACTGGCCGCGGCCGTCGAGGTCCCGGCGGGCGTGAAGGTGGTGCTGGAGCCCGGCCGTTTCCTGGTCGCGGACTGCGGCTGGTACGCGGCTGAGGTGACGGACGTGAAGCACTCGTACGGCGAGGCGTTCGTGGTGCTGCGCGGCGGTATCAACCACTTCCAGCTCCCGACATCCTGGGACATCGTGCACAACATGGCGGTGATGCCCGTGGAGGACTGGCCCGAGGAATGTCCCCGCCCTCGCGCCGAAGGGACGCGCGTGACGGTCGTCGGAGAACTCTGCACCCCGGAGGACACCCTGCTGCGCGATGTCCTTGTGGACCGGGTACGCGCCGGTGACCTGGTGGTCTTCCCGTACGCGGGCTCCTACGGCTGGGAGTTCGCCATGCACAGCTTCCTCGGCCACCCCGTCGCCGAGCGCCATCTGCTCTGAGGCACGGCAGTCCGTCCAGGCCAGTACGGCCCTCGGACCCTCGCCGCCACCCGCTCGCTTCCTTGCTTTCCTCCCTTTGGAGCCGAACATCATGACCGTGCATCCCGCCGAACAAACCGATGCCGAACGCGCCGCAGCCCAGGCCGACGCCATCCTGGAGCGCCAACGCACGCGGGAGTCCTCGGCCCGCACGTACGCCCGGTCCTTCCCGGTCGTCCCGGCGCGCGCCCAGGGGATGACGGTGGAGGGCACCGACGGGCGCCGCTACCTCGACTGCCTCTCCGGAGCCGGCACCCTGGCCCTCGGTCACAACCACCCGGTCGTCCTCGAGGCCATTCAGCGGACCATCAGCAGCGGGGCGCCGCTGCACGTCCTCGACCTGGCCACCCCGGAGAAGGACGAGTTCACCGACGCGCTCTTCGCCACGCTGCCCAGCGGCTTCGCCGACAAGGCCCGCGTCCACTTCTGCGGGCCCGCAGGGACCGACGCGGTGGAAGCCGCGTTCAAGCTGATGCAGACCGCCACAGGGCGGCGGGGGCTGCTCGCCTTCACCGGCGCCTACCACGGGATGACGGCGGGCGCCCTGGCCGCTTCCGGCGGTGTCACCACCAAGCAGCCGGTGCCGGGGATCGCCGCGGACGTGACCCGGCTGCCCTACCCGTACCCCTACCGCTGCCCGTTCGGGGTCGGCGGGGAGGGCGGTGCGGGGCTGTCCGCCGTGTACACCGAGCGCTTGCTGGACGACCCGAACGGCGGGGTCGTCCCGCCCGCCGCGATGATCCTCGAAGCCGTACAGGGAGAGGGCGGCGCCGTGCCGGCCCCGGATGCCTGGCTGCGCGACATGCGGCGCATCACCGCGGAGCGCGACATCCCGCTGATCGTCGACGAGGTGCAGACCGGCGTCGGACGCACGGGCGCCTTCTGGGCCGTGGAGCACAGCGGAATCGTGCCGGACGCGATGGTGATGTCCAAGGCGATCGGCGGCAGCCTGCCGCTGGCGGTACTCGTCTACCACGAGGACTACGACGGCTGGCTGCCCGGCGCCCACACCGGCACCTTCCGCGGCAACACCCTCGCCATGGCGACGGGCACGGCCACCCTGCGGTACGTCGCCAAGGAGGGCTTGGCCGAGCGGGCGGCAACTGTCGGCGCCCGGATGATGGCGCGGCTCGAAGGTCTGCGGGCAGAACTCCCCGCCATCGGTGACGTGCGCGGCCGGGGCCTGATGATCGGCGTCGAGCTGGTCGACCCCGGGGCCGAGCCCGACTCCTGCGGCGCCCGGCCTGCCGCCCCGCGGGTGGCCGCGCAGGTGCGCGCCGCGTGCCTGGAGCGCGGTCTGATCGTGGAGTTGGGAGGCCGCTACGACTCGACGGTCAGGCTGCTGCCACCTCTGATCATCACCGACGAGCAGGTCGAAGCGGTGCTGGACCGGCTGACCGACGCCATCGCCACGGTGACGGCATCTCAGGTTCCGGGAGTGCGCGCATGACGGGCGAGATACGTGGCCGGGGAGCGGCCGCTGGCGGCGGCTTGAGCCTCGCCTCCGAACCCGCCTCGGCGGGTACCAACCCTCTCGGCGAGGCCATGGCCGCGCTGCTCCGCAGCGCCGTACCGTCGGGCGGCCAGGTCCAGAACACCGCCCTGTCCGGCGGCACGGGCGGCCCTGGCGCGCTGGAGCCGCTGTTGCAGGCCGTGCTTGAGGCCCTGGCCAAGGGTGCCGTGCGGCGCGGTGGGCCCGTTCCCTCCGGGACGCCCGAGGAACTGGCGGCGGAGGTCGCACGGGTGTTCGCCGAGGCGGACGGCGGCGACGCCCTGCACCGGCTGACCGAACTCCTGGCGTACGGCAGCGCCGACCCGGCCGACCCGTCCTGCGCCGCGCATCTCCACTGTCCGCCGCTGGCCGTCGCCGTCGCCGCCGATCTCGCCGTCGCCGCGCTCAACCCCTCCCAGGACTCCTGGGACCAGGCACCCGCCGCCACCGCTGTGGAGACCCTGCTGCTCCAGGAGTTGGCGCGGCTCGTCGGGTACGACCCGGCGGAGGCGGCCGGTGTGCTCACCTCCGGCGGCACCGAGTCCAACCTCATGGGCCTGATGCTGGCCCGTGACCGGGTGCTGGGGCGCGCGGCCGGGCGCCAGATCGAGATGAGTGGAGTAGCGGGCAACGGGCCGCGTCCGCGGATCTTCGCCTCCGCCGCCGCGCACTTCTCGGTCCAGCGCTCGGCCGCCCTGCTGGGTCTCGGTGAGGACGCGGTCGTCCCCGTACCGGTCGACCACGAGCTGCGGATGAAGCCCGAGGCGCTGGCGTCGGCTCTCCGTGACTGTGTCGCGCGCGGTGAGCTGCCGGTGGCCATCGTCGCCACCGCCGGCACCACCGACACCGGTGCGGTCGACCCGCTGCGCACCTGCGCGGCACTGGCCGCCGAGTACGGCGCCTGGCTGCACGTGGATGCCGCCTACGGCGGCGGCGCACTACTGTCCGACGAACTGGCACCGCTGGTCGACGGTATCGCGCTGGCCGACTCCGTCTCCCTGGACTGGCACAAGCTGGGCTGGCAGCCGGTCGCCGCGGGCATCTTCCTGGTCCGGAAGGCGGAGACCTACGCCTCCCTCGCGCGACGGGCCGTATACCTCAATCCGCAGGACGACGAGGAGGCGGGCTACCCCAGCCTCCTCGGCCTCTCGCTGCGCACCACGCGCCGCGCCGACGCCTTCAAGATCGCCGTCACGCTGCGCACCCTGGGCCGCGACGGCCTGGGCCGACTCGTGGATGCCTGCCACGCGCTGGCGCGTGGCGGTGCGGAGGCCGTACGGGCCCATCCCCGGCTGGAGTTGCACGCCGATCCCGTGCTGACAGCGTTCGTCTTCCGCTATGTGCCCGAGGGCGCTGATCCCGCGCACACCGACAGAGTCAACGCGGCGCTGCGACGCAGGCTGCTGCGCGAGGGCCGGGCGGTCGTCGGCCGCACCGAGCTGCCGGGCGAGGGGCCCGGCCGGGTCCGGCTGAAGCTGACGCTGCTCAACCCGCACACCACTTCGGCCGAGGTGGAGCGACTGCTGCACACGGTCGTCGCGGCGGGCCAGGCCGAGGAGGAGACCCGGTGAACCGGCCCGACGACGCCCGTACGGCGACGCTCACGTCCCACAGCCAACGCCCGATCGGCCCGGACCCGCTCGACGACGCCGACCCACTCCGCGCCGGAGACGCCGCGGCGATGGAGACGTTGCTGCGCTCCTATGTACGGGAGACCGGCACCGAGGTGCCGACGGCCGGGCAGGCACTGCTGATCGACCTGCCCGCCAGCCGCCTCACCCTGCGGGTGCCTGTGCGCTACCGGTCGGCCACCGGCTGGCACCGCTTCGGCGCGCCCACCGTGGTCGCGACCGGCGACGGCGACAGCGAGGGCCTCCCGGCCGACGCGGCCTTGGTGGCGGCGGCGCTGATCCGGCAGACCACGCTGGGTCGCGGTGTGCTCCCGCACCACGGGGGCGACGCCGCCGCCCGGGTGCTCAACTCCGCCCGTCGCACCGCCGCGCACATCGCCCACCGGCGTGCCGAGGGCGGGCAGGGGCCGACGCCGTTCCTCGACAGCGAGCAGGCGCTGCTGCTGGGCCACCCGTTCCACCCCGCGCCCAAGAGCAGAGAGGAGGCGTCGGAGGCCGAACTGGAGGCGTACTCGCCCGAGCTTCGGGGCTCTTTCCCGCTGCACTGGTTCGCCGCCCACCCGGATGTCGTCGTCGGCGGGAGCGTGGACGGACGTTCGCCCGCAGAGCTGCTGCGTCCGCTCGCCGCCGGGCTGAGGGTGCCCGATGGCATGGTCGCCGTGCCCGTGCATCCGTGGCAGGGCCGGGAGGTGCTGTCCCGCCCGGAAGTCGCCGCGCTCGTCGACGCCGGCCTGCTCCGGCCGCTCGGTGCGGCCGGTCCCGTGTGGTACCCGACGTCCTCCGTGCGCACCGTGCAGCGGCCGGACGCCGAGGTGATGCTCAAGCTGTCGCTCGGCATGCGGATCACCAATTCCCGGCGGAACAATCTCCGCAGTGAGATGCGTCTCGGCGTACGGGCCGCGCAGTTGCTGGCCGCGGGGCCGGGGGAGTGGCTCCGTGCCGAGCACCCCGAGTTCGGCATCCTGCGCGAGTTCGCCTGGATCTCGGTCGGCACCGAGGGCCCGGAAACGGGTCTGGAGACCGCGATCCGCGACAACCCCTTCCGGGGCGGCGGCGACGGCGCGCCCGAAGGCCTGTGCGTCGCGGGACTGCTGGCCGAGCGGACCGGTCCGGGCGACGGCACCGCGCCGCGGCACCGTGCCTTGGTGTGCGAGGCGGTCGAGCGCGCCGCTCGCGCGTTGGGCGTCCCGGTGTCCGAGGCGTCCGAGCGCTGGCTGACCCGCTACCTGGAAGTACTGGTTGTTCCTCTGATCCGCCTCCACGCGAGGTACGGCATCGCCCTGGAGCCGCATCACCAGAACACCCTGGTGGCCCTCGACGCTCATGGACTGCCCCGCGCGGGCTGGTACCGGGACAGCCAGGGCTACTACCTGGCCGCTTCCCGGGCCGATGACATCGAGCGGCTTCTGCCGGGCGCCACAGCCGGTGTCGAGCTGGTATTCGACGACGCCTTCGTCGACGAGCGGGTGGCCTATTACCTCGGCGTCAACAACCTGCTCGGTCTGGTCGGAGCGTTCGGCGCGCTCGGACTGGCCGACGAGAGCCGCCTGCTGCGCGTACTGCGCACCGCCCTGGAACAACTGCGTACGGCCGAGCCCGCCGCCAAGGGCCTGCTCGACCTGCTGCTCGACGCACCGGTACTGCGCTGCAAGGGCAACTACCTGACCTGCGTGGACGGACTCGACGAACTGGTCGGCGACGTTCACACCCAGTCCGTCTACATCGATCTTCCCAACCCCCTCACGGAGGCCCAGCGGTGACCGCGCTCTCGACTTCTGAAGACCGGAATCTCGTCTACGATCTGGTCGGCGTCGGAATCGGCCCGTTCAACCTGTCCCTCGCCGCGCTGGCGGACGGGGTATCCGGCTTCCGGTCGCTCTTCCTGGATGCCAAGCCGGCGTTCTCCTGGCATCCGGGCCTGCTGATGGAGGGAACGACCCTTCAGGTGCCGTTCCTGGCGGACCTGGTCACCATGGCCGACCCGACGAGTCCGTGGTCGTATCTGAACTACCTCCGCTCCCACGACCGGATGTTCAAGTTCTTCTTCTCCGAGCGCTTCCACATCCCGCGCCGTGAGTACGACCACTACTGCCGCTGGGTCGCCGAGCGCCTGCCCTCCTGCCGCTTCGACGCCGAGGTCACCTCGCTGGAGTGGGACGAGGACGCGGACGCCTTCGCCGTCGTACACCGCTCCGCCTCCGGCGCCGAGACCCGCATCCTGGCGCGTCAGGTCGTACTCGGCGTGGGCACCAACCCCGTCGTCCCCGAGCCGTTGCGCCCCCTGCTGACCGATGACCACGCCGGCCGTGTGCTGCACAGCGCCGACTACCGCACCCACCGCGCCCGGCTCGCCGCGACCGATGACGTCACCGTCATCGGCTCGGGGCAGTCCGGCGCCGAGGTCGCGCTCGACCTGCTCCGCCACCAGGACGGGGACGGCCAGGGCGGCCCGTACGTCCGCTGGCTGGCCCGCACCACGGCCTTCGCGCCGATGGAGTACTCGAAGATCGGCCTGGAGCACTTCACCCCGGACTACATCCGCTACTTCCGCGCACTCCCCGAGGTGACGCGCGAGCGGCTGGTGCGGGAGCAGTGGCAGCTGTACAAGGGCGTGAGCGAGGAGACGCTGGGGGAGATCTACGACGAGCTGTACGAGCGCACCATCGGCGGCGGCGAGCCCCGCGCCGCGCTGCAGCCGGGCGTGGAGCTCGTCGCGGCGCGGGCCGACGGCGACGGGTACCTGCTCACCTGCCGCACTCAGCAGCAGGATTCTCTCTTCGAGGTGCGGACCTCCGCCGTCGTCTCCGCAACCGGTTACGCCGCTTCCCGCCCGGTGTTCCTGGAGGCGATGGGCGACCTCGTCGACTGGGACGACAGGGGCCGCTACCAGATCGACGGGGAGTACCGGGTCGCGCTCGACCCTCGCGTCTCCGGCACGCTCTACGTGCAGAACGCCGAGATGCACACGCACGGTGTCGGCGCCCCCGACCTCACCCTCGGCGCCTGGCGCGCCGCGACCATCCTCAACGCCGCCGCGGGACGCAGCGTGCTGCCCGTGGCCCCACGCCAGGCGTTCACGACCTTCGGCGCACCGCAGTCACCCACATCCGCCGAGCCTCGGACGGCGGCCCCGGACGTGGCCGCGGCGACACCATCCGGTACGCCGCGATGACGGTCGCGCAGAACACCGGCTCGGTATCGCCCGGGGCGGCGCGCCACGCCAAAACGGTGCTCATATCCGTCATCGGCCTTCACCTGGTCGCCGAGACCGCACTGACGCCTTTCCTTCCGCAGCTGTTCGAGCGGCTGTACGACATCGAGGATCCGGGAGCGACCGGGCTGTACATCTGGATCTGCCGCATTGCCGGGCTCGCCGCCCTGCCTCTGTGGGGGCTGGCGGCCCGGCGCTGGCCGCTGCACAAACTGGTGCTGGCCGGGCTGTGCGGGTCCGCCGTACTCGACCTGCTCCTGGGCATGGCACCCAGCTATGCCGCGTACACGGTGCTTTCGACGCTCATCGTGATGACCAACAGCGCCCTGCTGCTGGCCTATCCGGCCTTCATCGCCGAGCACGGCGACGAGTCCGAGGACGGCGAGCGGGCCAGGCTGGCCGGCGTATGCACGCTGGTGGTCGTCTTCCATCTGTCCGTCGTGGTCTCGACGATGGTGGGCGCCGGAGTCCTCGCACTGCCGGAACCCCGCATCGGCATCTCGGCGTTCGCGGTCCTGGACGCCCTCCTTGCCGTGCTCACGTACCGCATCCTGGGCAAGCGGCCCGACACGAAGGCCGCCGAATCGGTCGCGTCCGCCACGGACGGCTCCACGGCCGCCGACGACCGGGACACCGACGGCGCATCGGTCACGGCGCCCGCATCGCCCGGTACCACCATGCGCGGGCCGTCGAGCCGCCTCACCTGGTTCACGATGCTCGCCTATGCCGCGCTGATCGGAGTCACCTTCGACTTCTCGGTCAATGTCGCTCGGCCCTTCTTCACCGAGTTCTCCGACAGCCTCGGCAGCGGTTCGGTCGGGTCCGCCGTGCTGTTCTTCCTGCCGAGCGTCTCCGCGCTGGCCGTGCTTCCCCTGGTACGCCGCTGCCACGACCGGTTCGGTGAGCGACTGCTGCCCCTCGCGCTGGCCGTGGGCGCGGCCGGGATGGCCTGGTCGTGGCTGGCCGACTCGCTGCCAGGACTCGCCGGCGGCCGGGTGCTTTACGGCGTCGGGCTCGGCCTCGGCCAGGTCGCCGTCGAGCTGCGGATGTTCCGCGCGACCGGCACCAAGGGGCCGGCGTTCACCGCGGTGGAGACAGTCCGGTCCGCCGGTCTGCTCGCCGCGCCGCTGGCCGCCACGGCTGCCGTCTCCCACGACCTGGCGCTGCCACTCGCCATCGCCGCCGCCGTGCAGCTCTTTGCCGTCGCCTTGTCCGTTCGGCGCTTCCGCAACGCGGCCCCGGAAAGCGCCGTGCGACAGCCGGGCCAAGTTCCACCCGCCCAGGACCTGCTCGCGACGACCGGTCGCGTCGCTGTGCCGAAGCCGCAGGACGGCGTGCCGACGACCACTGAGCTGGCGTCCGCGCGGTACGACGCCGACGATCGCACGCCTTCACTCATGGCCCAAGCCTCCCCTGCGTACTCCGAGGAGAACCACCGATGAACCGCACCACTCGTGACGCCTGGGCCCAGGCCGGCCGACGACTGCTCGTCAAGGCCGTGGAGGAGTTCGCGTACGAGGAACTGCTCGTCCCCGGGCCCGACGCGTCGGCCGGCACCCCGGACGCGTACCGGCTCGACCTCGCCGACGGAGTCCACTGGACCTTCCGGGCGACGCGCGGCACCTTCGGCACCTGGCGGCTCCTTCCCGACACCCTTCAGCGGCACCCGGACCCGGCCGACGGCAGCGTGGCCGGCCCTGAGCAGCTGCTGCTCGACGCCCGCCCGGTGCTCGGCTGGGACGGGCCGACCACCGCCGAGGTTCTGCGCGAACTCACGGCCACCCGACGGGCGGAGGCCGAGGTCATCTCCCGCGCCCTGCCCGCCGCCGAACTCGCCGACCTGAACCACCTCGACCTGGAGGCACATCAGGACGGCCACCCCTGCATGCTGCTCAACAAGGGGCGGCTGGGCTTCTCGGCCTCCGACGCCGCCGCCTACGCCCCCGAGGCCGCCGGCTCGGTCCGCCTGCTCTGGGCCGGTGTCCACAAGAGCCTCGCCTCCTACTCAGGGATGCCCGGTCTCGACGCCGACACCCTTCTGGCCGAGGAGCTGGCCGCCGAGACGCGCGAGCGATTCGGGGCGGCACTCCAGGAGACTTGCGCCGAAACCGGCCATGCCCCCGCCGATTTCCGCTGGCTGCCGGTGCACCCCTTCCACTGGGACGAGGCCGTCGCGACCCTCTTCGCCCCTTACCTCGCCGACGGCCGGATCGTGCTGCTCGGTGAAGGCCCGGACCGCTACCGGCCGCTCCAGTCCATCCGCACCCTGGCCAATCTCGACCACCCGCACCACCGCAACGTGAAGGTGCCGCTGCTCATCCGCAACACCCTCGTCTGGCGCGGCCTTTCCACCGAGCCCACCGAGGCCGCACCCGATGTGAGCGCCTGGCTGCACGCCATCCGCGACGCCGACCCGTACCTCCGCGACGAACTGCGCTTCCACCCGCTCGGCGAGGTGGCGGGCGTGGCCGTGCACCACCCGCTGTACGAGTCGGTCAAGGACGCCCCGTACCGCTACCACGAACTCCTCGGCGCGGTCTGGCGCGAGCCGGTCGCGGCGCTGCTGCGCGACGGCGAACAGGCCCGCACCATGGCCGCCCTGCTCAAGACCGGATCGGACGGCCGCGCCCTGGTGAGCGAACTCGTCGACAGGTCCGGGCTCTCCCCGCACGCCTGGCTGGAGCGCTTCTTCGGCGCCCTGCTCCCCGGCCTGCTGCACTACCTCTACCGGTACGGCGTGGCGTACTGCCCGCACGGCGAGAACACGGTCGTCCTCTACGACGCCGCCGACACCCCAATAGGCGTCGCGGTCAAGGACTTCGCCGAGGACGTCAACCTGCTGCCCGGCAGCCACCCGGAGTACGCGGGACTCTCCGAGCGTGCTGACGCGCTGCTGCTGCGCTGGCCCGCCGGCGAGCTGGCCCACTCGCTGCTCAGCGCCGTCTTCGCCGGTCACTTCCGGTTCTTCGCCCCCCTCGCGGCCGAGCACCTCGGCGTACCGGAGGAGGAATTCTGGGCCATGGTCCGTGCCGAGATCGAGCGCTACCACGCCCGCTTCCCGGAGCTGGCCCACCGGTTCGAGGACTTCGGCCTGCTCGCCGCGGAATTCGACCGGGTGGCACTCAACCGTGAACAGCTGCTCGGCGGTGGCTTCCACGACCGCGCCGAGAAGGACGAGGGCTTCGACATGGTGCACGGCACCCTCGCGAACCCCCTCGCCACCGCGACCGCCGCCGTTCAGGAACCGCGGGACTCTCAGGAACTCCAGGAGCAGATATGACCGACTCGCCGTACGAGCGCCTGCGCGCCGAAGCAGAGGAGGGGCGCGTCGAGGAAGTCATCGTCAGCGTCCCTGACCTCCAGGGCAGGCTCCAGGGCAGTCGCCTGTCCGTGCCCTACTTCCTGGATGAGGCGGCCGAGCACGGATTCGGCGCCTGCGTCTATCTCCTCGCGTCCGATGTCGAGATGGGCACCGGATCCGGATACGCCATCGACGCCTGGCAGAGCGGCTTCGGTGACTTCGTCCTCCGCCCCGACCCGGCGACGCTGCGCAGCCTCCCCTGGGACCCGGGCACCGCTCTCGTCCTGGCCGACGCCGTCTGGCCGAGCGGCGAGCCGGTCGACGTGGCCCCCCGCCAGATACTGCGGACCCAGCTCGACCGGCTCGCCGAGCGCGGACTGACCGCCTTCGCGGGCACCGAGCTGGAGTTCCTGATCTTCCGCGAGACGTACCGCCAGGCGTGGGACCGCCGTTATCAGGACCTGGAGACGGCCACCACCTACAACGTCGACTACTCCCTTCAGGGCCTGACCGAGATCGAGCCGGTGGTCCGCCGCATCCGCCGGGAGATGGTGCGCGCCGGGCTCAACATGGAGACCGCCAGGGGCGAGTGCCACGCCGGCCAGTACGAGATCGTCTTCCGCTACGATGAGGCGATGACGACCTGCGACAACCATGTCGTCTTCAAGAACGGCGCGAAGCAGATCGCCGCTCAGGAGGGCGTCGCGCTCACCTTCATGCCCAAGTACGACGAGGGCGAGGGCAACTCCTGCCACGTCCACCTGTCGTTGCGCGGCGCGGACGGTTCGGCGGTCCTTGCCGACCCGGCGGCGGAGGACGGCATGTCCGAGCTGATGCGCCACTTCGTCGCGGGTCAGCTCGCCTGCCTCGCCGACTTCGCGCTGCTGATGGCGCCGAACATCAACTCGTACAAGCGCCTCCAGCCGGGTGCCTTCGCTCCCACCGGCATCACCTGGGGCCGGGACAACCGCACCTGCCCGGTCCGCGTGGTCGGCTCCGGCCACTCGCTGCGGATCGAGCACCGGGTACCCGGAGGGGATGCCAACCCGTATCTCGCCGTCGCCGCCGCGGTGGCCGCCGGTCTGTACGGCATCGAGAACGGCCTCGACCTCCCGGCGCCGCACACCGCCAACGCGCTGGCCGATCCCTCGGTGCCGCGGCTGCCCGCCACGCTCACCGAGGCCCTGCACCGGTGGGAGAAGAGCGAGATAGCCGCCAAGGTCTTCGGCGAGGCGGTCGTCCGCCACTACGCGCAGGCCGCCCGCACAGAGCTGGCCGCCTTCGAGACGGCGGTCACCGACTGGGAGCGGGTCCGGGGCTTCGAGCGCCTGTGAGGCCCTGAGCAGGTGCGACGACTGCGGCCCTGGTCACGGATGTTCCGTGGCCAGGGCCGCAGTCATGGTGCCTGGTAGCGCTGTTACGAGAGGTCCTTCTTCATCTCGTCCAGGATCTGGCCGGCGCCGGTGTAACCGATGCCGAGCATCCACAGGCTGTCGTCGACCTTGAACGCCTTCTTGTTCTTCACGCCGTCCAGCTTCTTCCACAGCTTGCCGCCGGTGACGCTGGTCTCCTTGGCCTTCGCCGGGTCACCGTAGGTGGAGTAGAAGATGACGTCGGAGTTGCCCTCGCTGATCCGCTCGGGGCTGATGTCGAGGGAGAACCCGGTCTTGTCCACGTTCGCGGGGCGGCCGACCTTCAGGTCCTTGAAGATGCTGCCGACGAACGTGTCGTTCATGTACAGGCGGGTGTCCGCGCCTTCGATGAAGCGAACGAACCCGACCTTCGTCTTGGCGGCCTTGTCCGTGCCGCCAAGCGCGTCGGTCACCTCGGCGACGTGCTTCTCGTAGTCGGCAACGACCTTCTTCGCCTTGTCCTTCTTGCCCAGCACATCGGCGTGCAGCTCGAAGTTCTTCCGCCAGTCGGGGCCGGTCGTCTCGGTGAAGACGGTCGGCGCGATCTTCGACAGCTCCTTGTAGCTCTTCTCGTCGCGCGCCTTGCTGCTGATGATGAGGTCCGGGTTCAGCCCGTCGATCGCCTCGAGGTTGGGCTCCATGATGAGCCCGACCGACTTGATGCCCTTGACCTTGTCCTTGGGGAGGTAGGTGGAGATCGGCGCACCCGCTTCGGCGGTGACGGCGCCGACCGGCTTGACGCCGAGGGTGATGGCCGAGTCCAGGGCGTCGGTGTCCAGCACGACCACGCGCTTGGGGCTGTCGGGGACCTCCACCTTGCCCATGGCGGTCGACACGGTGTGCTTTCCGCCCCCAGCGGCTGACTCGGTGTCTTCCTTGTCGGACCCGCATGCGGTGGCGCTGACGGCGAGCGCAGCCACGACAGCTACAGCTGCGGCACGACGGTTGAGGGATGGGGCCATGAGAGGAAAGCCTTTCGTCACAAATGCACTGGTCGACGCGGGGGGTGAACTTAGGTAAAGCTAACCTTAGGTTGAGATGGAGACAAGCTCGCCTACGTCACAACTCGGACTACGCGGCAGTACGGCCGACCTGGGCGTTCTGTTGGCGAACAGGTGTCCGTTCGTACGAACGTGAGTGCCCGTCGGCGAGCTCAGCCGACCTCCGCCGAAACCGCCGCCGCGGCGGAGCTGTCTCGCTGCCAGGGGCTGCCGGGCACGACCAGCGGACCGCCGGTCACCGGATCCGGCACCACGACCGATGCGAGACCGAAGACATCACGCACGAGATCCACCGTGACGATCTCCGAGGGGTGGCCCTGGGCGACGATCCGCCCCTCCTTCATCGCCACCAGGTGATCGGCGTACCGCGCGGCCTGGTTGAGGTCGTGGAGCACCGCCACAACGGTCCTTCCACGCTCGCGATTGAGCTGGCGGACCAGGTCGAGCACCTCCACCTGGTGCGAGATGTCCAGGTAGGTGGTGGGCTCGTCAAGGAGCAGCAGGTCGGTGTCCTGCGCGAGCGCCATGGCGATCCACACACGCTGCCGCTGACCGCCCGACAGTTCGTCGACGGGCCTCGCCGCCAGGGCGGTCACGTCGGTGCGGTCCATGGCATCGGTGACCGCCCGCTCGTCCTCCTGCGACCACTGCTGCCACCAGTGCTGGTGCGGCTGACGGCCCCGCGCGACCAGATCGGCCACCGTGATCGCCTCCGGCGCGACCGGGGTCTGCGGAAGCAGCCCGATCGACTGCGCGATCGTACGGGTGGCCATTCGGCTCAGCTCCGTACCGTCCAGCAGGACCGAGCCCCGCCGTGGCTTGAGGAGCCGACCGAGGGCGCGCAGCAGCGTGGACTTGCCGCAGGCGTTCGGACCCACGATGACGGTGACGCGGCCGTGCGGAACATCCAGGTCGAGGCCGTCCACGACGGTGCGTTCCTCGTACGCCAGGGTCAGATCACGGGCTGTGAGCCTGCTCTCGGTCACGCTACTCCTCCGGTACTGCCGCGGACGCTGCGGTCCTTCACGATGAGCCAGATCAGATACGGCGCGCCGACCGCCGCGGTCAGCACACCCACGGGCAGCTCGACCGGGGCGAAGAGCAGGCGCGCCGGGAGGTCGGCGGCCACCACGATCAGTGCGCCGAGCAGCGCCGAGCACAGCAGCGGGATCTGCGCGGTGCGGGTCAGCCGGCGGGCGATCTGCGGGGCGAGCAGCGCGACGAAGTCCACCGGGCCCGCCGCACCCGTCGCCACCGAGGCGAGGAAGACGCCCAGCAGCGCCAGCCCGAGCCGGGTTCGCTGGAGCGGCACGCCCAGGGCGGTCGCCGTGTCGTCGTCGAAGGCGGCGTTGCGCTGTGCCCGTGCCGCCCAGACCACACACGGCGTCAGGGCGAGCAGAGTCCAGCCGAGCGGTGCGGCCTCGTCCCAGCCGCGGCCGTTGAGCGACCCGGTGATCCACACCTGTGCCTGATGGGCCACCAGGTAGTCGCCCTTGGTGATGAAGAGGTGGACGACGGACCGCAGTGCGATGGCGACGCCGATTCCGATGAGGACGAACCGCGCCGCGTGCAGGCCACCGCGCCAGGCGAAGAAGTAGACGAGGGCGGCGGCGATCATTCCGCCGGCCACCGAGAAGTACGGCAGCACGCTGAACGATCCGACACCGAACGTCAGAGCGCCGATGGTCAAGGCGCTGGCCCCTTGGGAGACACCGATGATGTCGGGGCTGGCCAGTGGATTGCGGGCAACGGTCTGGATGAGGGCACCCCCGACCCCGAAGGCGGCACCGACCATCAGTCCCAGAACGAGCCGCGGCAACCGCAGTTCGCCCACCACGAAGTCGGCCGTCGACGGCTGCCCGGTCAACGTGTTCAGCACTTCGTCCGGCGCCACGTATCTCTCACCGAGGCAGAGGTAGGCGAGGCAGACGGCCGCCGTAAGGACGGCGAGAACGCACGAGGCGATCGCGGCGCGCCTGTGGACGAGGAAGGACGCGCGCCCCCGTCTCACGAGCGCGTATCCGCCGGGGCGCACGGCCGCCGCCCGGCTCTCGATGAGCGAGGCCGTCATGTGCCCACCGCCTTGTGCTCGATGTTGGAGGTCCGTCATGCGGAAACCGCCTTGCGGCGGACCATGGCGATCAGGAACGGCACACCGAGCAGGGCGGTCATCACACCCGCCGGCACCTCGCCCGGCGGAAAGACGATCCGGCCGATGACGTCCGACACGAGCAGCATGACCGGACCGAGCAGGGCCGCCATCGGCAGCACCCATCGGTGATCGGTGCCGACAATGGCACGGGCGATGTGCGGGACCGCCAAGCCGATGAAGGCGATCGGCCCGGCGGCCGAGACGCCGACGCCGGTGAGCACGGTCGCCCCGATGCCGCCCACGATCCGTACGGTCGCCACGTTCTGGCCGAGCCCCTTCGCGACGTCGTCGCCGAGCGCCAGCGCGTCGAGCCCCCGCGCCACCGAAAGCACCAGTACCGCGCCCGCCAAGAGGAACGGCCAGATCTGACCGGCCACTTCCGCGCTCCGTCCGGCGATCGAGCCGACCTGCCAGAAGCGGAACTCGTCCAAGGTGGCGGCGTCCGTCGTGAGCATGCCCTGGATGACGGAGATGAGCAGTGCGTTGATGGCCGCGCCGGCCAGCGCCAGCTTCAGGGGCGATGCCCCGCCCCGCCCGCTCGAGGCGACGGCGTACACGGCCACCGACGCCGCTCCGGCACCGACGAACGCGAACCACACATAGCCGGCGAGGCTGTGCACCCCCGCGAAAGCGATCGCCAGCACCACACCCACCGCGGCGCCCTGGCTGATGCCCAGCACGCCCGGGTCACCGATGGGGTTGCGAGTGATGCCCTGAATCACCGTGCCCGCGAGGGCCAGTGCCGCGCCGACCATCACGCCCACGACGGTCCGGGGCACTCGCAGCGACCGTACGATCTCGGCGCTCTCGCTCGTACCGCCGTGCAGCAAGGCGTCGAAGACCTCACCCGGGGCGATGTGACGGGCCCCCACGGCGAGGCTGAGCAGCACCGCGAGCAGCAGCGCGACAAAGGCCGCTGCCGTCCAGCCTATTCGGCGGCCGACAAGCGCGGCTCTTGGGCTGCTGATGGTGGCGGCTGACATTGCATCCATTCCGACCTGAAGGGGCCTCAATGATCACGAACTTAGGCGAGCCTAAGTATAGGGTGAGCTGCGACCACCGCGTAACGGACTGCGATGAATTACTTGAGGGCTCGGAGAGCGCGAGCGGAGTTGTCCCAGCCCCCTGACCGGAGCGGACTAGCCGGCCGTCACGGCGGTGACCGCGTCGGCAGCCGTCGCGTGGACCGCGAAGAGCGAATCGACGCCCGTGAGGGCAAGCATGCGTATCAGGCGGTCGGGGGCGCCGGCGAGGCTGAGTGAGCCGCCCGCCGCCCGGGCGGCGTGCCAGATCCCGATGAGCGCGCTGAGGCCGGAGGAGTCGCAGAAGCCGACCCGGGTCAGATCCAGGACCACGTGAGGGGGCCCTTGCTGGATGACCTCCAGGGCCTGGGCGCGCAGCGCGGGGGCGCTCAGCATGTCGATGTCGCCGACGAGCGCGGCGATGGTGACGTGGGGATGAGGCTGCCGGAGAGCCAGCTGGAGCGTGTGGGTCACGTCGGTCATCACTCCTGGCCGAAGTGTTCGGGTGTGGCGGTGGTGTGGGCGGTGGCGGCGACACCGGCCTCGGGTACGGATTCGGAGTCGGGCACGGACAGGGTCAGCAGGGCCACGTCGTCACCGACGCCCTCGGGCAGCGCGTCCAGCAGCGTGACGGTGTCGTCCACCAGGGCGGTGGCGGTCAGGGAGCCGGTGCGCTGGTGGAGGAAGCCGGTCAGGCCGTCCTCGCCGAGCATCGCCCCCTGGGCCGTACGGGCTTCGGTCAGCCCGTCGGTGTAGAGGAACAGCCCCTCCCCGGGAGCCAGCCGGAAGGTGCTCTGGGCGAAGTGGGCCTCCGGAAAGGCGCCGATGAGCATGCCGCCCTTGGGGCGTACCGCCTTGACCCATACGGAGCCGCCGTCGTCGGGGCGCACGTGGTAGGCCGAGGGGTGGCCGCCGCTGGCGACGGTGACGGTGAAGGCGCCGTCCTCCTGGGGTGTCAGGAGGCCGAAGAGGGCGGTGCAGAAGCGGCTCCCGGCGGCGACATCGGTGAGCAGGACGGTGTTGAGCGTGCTCAGGACGGTGACCGGATCCGGGTCGATCTGGGCCGCGGCGCGCAGGGTGTGGCGGGCCAGCGCGGTCACGGTCGCCGCTTCGGGGCCCTTTCCGCACACGTCGCCGAGGAAGAACGCCCACCGGTCCGCGTCGACGGGGAAGACGTCGTAGAAGTCGCCGCCGACATCGTGGACCGAGGCGGTGCGGTAGTGGCAGGCGAGTTCCAGGCCGGGCACCGCCGGAAGCGCCGGAGGCAGCAGGGTGCGCTGGAGAGTGGAGGCGAACGCCGCGATGGCCGCCTTGTCCTTCTCCGCCTGCTCCCGCGCCGCACGTTCCGCCTCGGCACGCGCGCGTTCCCTCTCGGCGTGCATGCTCTCCGCCGTCCGCCGCTCCTGCTCCTCGCGCAGTGCACGCATCGCGGACAGCCGCAGCTCCATCTCGTCCATGACGATCGCCGCCAGGTCGGAGAGCGTGGCGATGTCCTCCTCGGTGATGGAGCGCGGTTTGGTGTCGAGGATGTTGACGGTGCCCAGCCGGTGGCCGTCGGAGGTGGTGATCGGTGCGGCGGCGTAGAAGCGCACTCCCATCTCCCCGGCGACCAGCGGGTTGTTCGCCGCCACGGGGTCGTGGAGGGTGTCGGGTATCACCAGGGCGTCGTCGCGCAGAATCGCCGAGCCGCACAGGCCGGGATCGCGGCCGATCTCCTTGACTCCTTCGAGGCCGTGGGTCGCCTTGAACCAGATGCGGTCGCTGTCGACGATCGTGACGGTGGCCACGGGGACGTCGAAGAGGCGACCGGCCAGGGCCGCGACTCGGTCGAACGCGCCGTCGGGCGGTGTGTCGAGGATGTCGTATCGGCGTACCGCCGACAGACGGCCCGCCTCGACATCCTGGTCGGGGACGGGCCCGGCACCCCGCCCGGGCGCCGGGTCGGCCGCCGAAGCCTGTGCGGTCATCGGCTTTCCTCTCCGTCGAGAGCCGCGGCGAGCGGCAGGACCGACGCACCCTAGACCGAACGGAAGACCGAACGCTAATTGCCGGAGCCGCGGAATCGGCTCCAAGGTCAACCAGTGACATGTCTTCTGTTTGGGCAGCCGATGACGGGGAAGACGCGGGAGGCGACAGAGCCGGCGACTAATTTGAGGGTGGGGCGCATGATCACCGTGACTGCCACGGAACAGACCGCGACGCGGACCGAGCAGGACCTGGTGGAGCGTTCGTACGTGGACCCGGCGTCGGTCGCGCCGCGGGATGCCAGGGTCATCTCCAAGCGCTTCTTCGACCGGCTCGGAGAGCTGGAGGAGGGCACGCACGAATACCAGTACGTGCGGAACTGCCTGATCGAGATCAACTTGTCCCTGGTGAAGTACGCCGCATCGCGGTTCAGGCACCGGGGCGTGCAGGAGATGGAGGACATCGTCCAGGTCGGCACGATCGGGCTGATCAAGGCGATCGACCGGTTCGAACTCTCCCGTGAGGTGGAGTTCGCCACCTTCGCCGTCCCGTACATCACCGGTGAGATCAAGCGGTTCTTCCGTGACACCAGCTGGGCGGTGCACGTGCCGCGCCGCCTTCAGGAAGCCCGCCTCGAACTGTCCAAGGCGACCGAGGAACTGCGCACGCGTCTGGGCCGCACGCCCACGACCGCGGAGCTCGCCGAACTGATGCAGCTGGACCCGGCCGAGGTGAGCGAGGCGCAGAAGGCGTCGAACGGCTACGCGTCCGTCTCGCTGGACGCCGCCATCGGCGGGGAGGACAGCGACACCGAGTCGGCTCTGACCGACTTCATCGGCGTCGAAGAGGACCGCTTCGACCTGATCGACAACTTCCACGCCCTGGCCCCGCTGATCGCCGAACTCGACGACCGGGAGCGCCGGATCATCCACCTGCGTTTCGTCGAGGAGCAGACGCAGACCCAGATCGGCGAGATTCTGGGCTGCTCGCAGATGCACGTCTCCCGTCTCATCACCCGGGTCGTCGCCAAGCTCCGCACGGGCATGAACGCGAACTGAGCGGGCCGTGGTCAGTGGCGTGACGCGGCGAGGGCGGCCTCGGTGGTGGGGTAGAGGCTGAGCACCTGGTCGAGCCCCACGATCTGGAAGACGCGGGTGAGGCTGTCGCTGAGGCCGGCGAGCCGGAGGGAAGACCCTGCGGCTCGCACCCGGTGATAGGTGGTGACGAGCACCGTGATGCCGGTCGAGTCGCAGTAGGTGAGGCCGGAGAGATCGATCACCAGGGGCGCGCCGGGGGAGACAGGGGCGTCCGCCAGTGTCCGGGTGAGCCGGGGCGCGGTGTGGTGGTCGAGCTCGCCGGTCGCCGTCAGCAGGACGGAACCATCCTCGTGGATCAGCTGTTCGACGGTCAGGGTGCGATCGGTCACCGGTTCTCCTGCTGGGCGAGGCGGGTCGTACGGGTACGGAGAGGGCGAGCGGCGCTCGGAAGGGTGCGCCGGGAGGTGCGGGTGCCTCCGCTCAGGGGGCATTGTCCACCAGTCGAACGCGGGCGCCCCATCTCGTCCGCCTATCCTACGAAGCGCTCCTCCGCGCGAGGGCGGGACGGCCACGCTACCCGAACGCGACACCACGCCGACGGGCTGATTCGAGGGACGGCCGGAGTTGGACGGTGTGCACGAGAGGGTTTCCTGTGGCGCGACTTGCAGATGCTGAGCACCCGTCGCCCTCCGCGTCGGCCGGGGTCTTCGCCGCCGACGCGGAGGTCGGCGCGGACCTTGCCGCGGTGGACTGGGCCGCCACTCCGCTCGGCCCGCCGAAGGACTGGCCGCAGAGCCTGCGGACGGCGGTCAGCATCCTGCTTTCGTCCCGGTTCTCCATGTGGATGGCGTGGGGGCCGGAGCTGACGTTCTTCTGCAACGCCGCCTACCGCCGGGACACCCTGGGGCAGAAGTACCCCTGGGCCCTTGGCCGGCCCGCGAGTGAGGTGTGGGCGGAGATCTGGGACGACATCGGCCCCCGGATCGACGCCGTGCTGGCCACCGGCGAGGCCACGTGGGACGAGGCGCTGCTGCTCTTCCTGGAACGATCGGGGTATCCGGAGGAGTCGTACCACACGTTCTCCTACAGCCCGCTGTGGGACGACTCCGGCGCGGTGGTCGGGATGCTGTGCGTGGTCAGCGAGGAGACCGAGCGGGTCATCGGCGAACGGCGCATGGGGACGCTGCGGGACCTGGGCTCGGACCCGAGCGTCGTGCGGACCGAGGAGGAGATGCTGGCCTTCGCCGGTCAGCAGCTCGGCCGGAACCCGCGTGACCTGCCGTTCACGCTGACGTACCTCTTCCAGCCGGACGGCACCGCACGGCTCTCGCGGTGTACCGGGCTGACGGAGGCACACCCCGCGGCGCGGGCAGAGCTGCCGTCCGACGGGCAAGACGCTCCCTGGCCGGTCGCCGCCCTGGCCGCCGGTGAGTCCGGGGTGATCGACCTCGACGGCGCCCCGTACACCACCCTGCCCGCCGGGCCGTGGCCCGAGCCGCCCGCCCAGGCGCTGGCCGTGCCCCTGCCGCGCCAGGGAGGCGTTCCCTACGGGTTCCTGGTGGCGGGGCTGAACCGCTACCGCCCGCTGGACGCGAACTACCGCGGCTTCGTCGAACTGGTCGCCGGGCACATCGCGGCCGGGATCTCCAGCGCGCGCAGTTACGAGGCGCAGCAGCGCCGGGCCGAGGAGCTTGCGGAGCTGGACCGGGCGAAGACCACGTTCTTCTCCAACATCAGCCATGAGTTCCGTACCCCCCTCACGCTGATCCTGGGACCGGTGGACGAACTGCGCGCGCGGTTCGAGGGGGGCGACCCCGGGGTGCGTGAGGAACTGGACGCCGTGCACCGCAACGGTCTGCGGCTGGGCAGACTCGTCAACAGCCTGCTGGACTTCTCCCGCATCGAAGCGGGCCGGATGAGGGCCAGGTACGAGCCGGTCGACCTGTCGGCGATCACCACGGAGCTGGCCAGTGTCTTCCGCTCGGCCATGGAGAAGGCCGGTCTCGGGTACGAAGTCGACTGCCCCACGCTGGACGAGCCGGTGTACATCGACCGGGGCATGTGGGAGAAGGTGGTCCTCAACCTCCTCAGCAACGCGCTGAAGTTCACCTTCGAGGGATCCATCCGCGTCGCGGTCCGCGCCGGGAGCGACCATGCCGTGGTCACCGTCTCCGACACCGGGATCGGTCTGCCCGCCGAGGAGATGCCGAGGCTCTTCGAACGTTTCCACCGCATCGAGACCGCCCGTTCCCGTTCCGACGAGGGGAGTGGCATCGGTCTCGCGCTCGTCAAGGAGCTGGTCGTCCTGCACGGCGGCACCATCAGCGCCGACAGTACGCCGGACGAGGGAACCCGCTTCACGGTTCGTCTGCCCTTCGGCAAGGATCACCTGCCCGCTGACGCGGTGGAGTCGGCGCCCTCCAGCGTGGCAGTCTCCGCCACCGCCGAACCGTATGTCCTGGAAGCCCTGCGCTGGCTCCCCACGGACACGCCCGACACGCAGACACCCGCGATGCCGGCGCCGGGCGACACGGCCCGCACCTCGGGCCCCGAAGTACCGGCGCGGGTGCTGATCGCGGACGACAACGCCGACATGCGCGAGTACCTCACCCGCATCCTGCGAGGCGCCGGATACCACGTGGAGACGGTCATCGACGGGCACGAAGCCCTTCGGGCCGTCCGTGCGGACGCGCCCGACCTCGTGGTCAGCGACGTCATGATGCCCCGCCTGGACGGGCTGTCCCTCGTGCGAGAGCTGCGCCTCGACCCCCGCACCGCGGCCGTGCCCGTACTGCTGCTGTCCGCCCGGGCCGGGCAGGAAGCCTCCATCGAGGGCCTTCAGGCCGGGGCCGACGACTACCTCGTCAAGCCGTTCGCCGCCGCCGAACTGCTTGCCCGGGTGCGGGCCAGCGTGGAACTGGCCCGCCTGCGCACGCATCACGCCCGCTGGCGCACCGCGCTCGTCGACTCCCTGCAGGAGGCGTTCTTCGTCTGCGACGAGGACGGCGCGGTCGTCGAGATCAACGCGGCCTTCTCCGACATCCTCGGATACGGCCCCGACGGGCTGCCCTACCGGCCGATCCACCCCTGGTGGCCCAAGGCCGACAGCGACCCGGAGGGCCACCGGCAAGTCGCCCTCGCCTTCGCCGGCCTGATGGAAGTGGGGCGGGGCCGCTACACCATTCCCGTCACCCACCGCGACGGACGGCGGCTGTGGATCGACGCCGCCTTCAACCGGACACAGGACCCGGACACCGGACGCCGTGTGGTCGTCGGCACCTTCCGGGACGTCACCGCCGAGCACCACGCCATCCAGCGCGACAGCGCCCTGGCGGCGCTCAGCCTGACGGTGTCCCAGGCCACCAGCCTGCCCGAGGCGTTGACCGGCGCCCTGGGCGAGCTGAAGGAACTGTGGCGCGCCCGGCAGGTGATGGCCGTCGTCTTCGGGCCCCGCGCGGAACCGGCGGTCACCGCCACCGACGCCGCACCCGAGTGGCAGGAGGTGCCCGCGGACCGGCGCGAGGCACTGACCGCCCTGCGCGAACAGCCGCCGCTGGCCCCGGTCACCGATCACACCGGCGCCGGGATCACCGTGGAGCACCCCGAAGGCCCCATGGTGCTGTGGGTGGACATGGGGTCCGGCCGCCCCTTCACGGACGAGGACGAGCTGCTGCTTTCGTTGCTGGCGGGACGCCTGGCCCAGGGTTTGGCGCGTGCCCACCAGATCGACCAGCAACGCGAGACCGCCATCGCCCTGCAGCGGGCCATCCTCGGCCCCTCCCACCTGCCCGCCGGTTTCGCCGTCCGCTACGAACCGGCCACCCGGCCACTGGAGGTGGGCGGGGACTGGTACGACACCGTGGCGCTGCCCGACGAACGGATCGGCATCGTCGTCGGCGACTGCGTGGGCCGGGGACTTGAAGCGGCCAGTGTCATGGGCCAGTTGCGCAGCGCCTGCCGCGCCCTGCTCCTCCAGGACGCCGGCCCGTCCCGAACCCTCGCGGCCCTGGACCGCTTCGCCGCCGGCATCCCCGGCGCGCTGTGCACCACCGTCTTCTGCGGCGTGCTCGACCCCGAGACCGGCCGGCTGACGTACTCCAGCGCCGGGCACCCGCCGGGCATCCTCGCCCACCACGACGGCACCACCCAGCTGTTGGAGGACGGGCGGTCCCTGCCCCTGGCGGTGCGGCCCGGCAGGGCACGCCCGGAAGCGGAGTGCACGATCCCCGCCCGCGCCACGCTGCTGCTCTACACCGACGGTCTCGTCGAACGCCGCCGACGCCCGCTGAGCGAGGGCATCGACCGAGCGGGTGCGGCCGTCCAGGACGGCAGGGACGCCACCGTCGACGACCTGGCGACCCAGGTGATGTCCCGTCTCGCCCCCGAGAACGGCTACGACGACGACGTCGCCCTGCTGCTGTACCGGCACCCCGCCCCCCTGGAGGTGACCTTCCCCGCCGAATCGTCGCAGCTCGCACCGGTCCGCCAGGCCCTGCGCACCTGGCTCGAACGGTGCCAGCTGTCCCCGCAGACGGCCCAGAGCGTCCTGGTCGCGGCCGGTGAGGCCTGCGCCAACGCGATCGAACACGGCCACCGGCACACCCCGGGGGAGCCCGTGCGGCTGCGCGCCGAGGCGTACGTGGACGACCTGCGTCTGGTCATCACCGACTCCGGGCAGTGGAAGATCCCCCAACCAGAGGCCAACGCCCACCGCGGCCGCGGCATGCCCCTGATGAAGGCCATGATGCAGCACGTCACTGTCACCTCCGGCGCAGCGGGAACCACCGTCCAGATGCGCACAAGGATCGCGTGATGACCACCCCACTCACCCTGACCCCGGGCCGACGGCCCGACGGCAGCGCGCTGCTCACCGCCGTCGGCGAGATCGACATGACCAATGCCGAAGCCCTCTGCGAGGCGCTGGACGCCACACACGGCCCGGTCGTCCTCGACCTCACCGGCGTCGAATACCTGGACAGCGCCGGACTGAACGTCCTGTTCGCCCGCGCCGACCGGGTCGAACTGGTGGCGACGGCTCTCCTGGCCCCCGTACTGAGCATCTCCGGCCTCGCCGACCTCACCACCGTCCACGGCCTGTAGCGGCACCGGAGGCCGCCGGGCCGGCGGCTCCACCCCGACCCTTCAGGCGGCGTGGCCGACGAGGAGCGCGGCCAGCTTGTTGAGGCGCTGGACGGTCCGGACCTCGGTGGCGGCCGGTGCCGGGTCGAGGCGCTCGTCGCGGTCGTAGTAGGCGCCGTTGACGATCTCGGTGGCCGGATCGCAGAGCCGTACCACGTGCGCGGCGCCCTCCGCGGGGGAGGTGCCCTGGTGGGCGTAGAGGGGCAGGAGCGCGGTGTCGCAGACCCCGGGGTGGACGGAGACGGCCGTCACACGCGGGTCGGAGGCGAAGACGGTGAGCGCCAGCTGCGACTGGGCGTACGCGGCGAGGCGGGAGTAGCGGCGGATGCGGTTGGGGTCGCTCCACTGGATGGAGGCGGTGCGGTGCAGGGAGGAGGAGACGTTGACGACCCGGCCGCCGGGGTCACTGGTGAGGGCGGGC
The DNA here is from genome assembly GCF_019400875.1 of Streptomyces anatolicus. Classification (NCBI taxonomy): domain Bacteria; kingdom Bacillati; phylum Actinomycetota; class Actinomycetes; order Kitasatosporales; family Streptomycetaceae; genus Streptomyces; species Streptomyces anatolicus. The sequence goes on from NZ_WMBF01000008.1 coordinate 29,648, forward strand.
TCCAGGAGGCTCGTGAGGAGGTAGTGGGCGAGGAAGTTGACCTGGAACGCGACCTCGTTGCCGTCGGCGGTGACGGTGTGGCGTTCGGGGGCGGCGATGCCCGCGTTGTTCACCAGGACGTCCAGGCAGGGGTGTTCGCCGACCACTTTGTGGGCCATCCGCTCGACCTCGTCGAGATGGGTGAAGTCGGCGGCGACCGTGCGGAGCCGGGTCGCGTCGATGCGGCCGGTGGCGATGAGCCGGCCGACGGCGGCCTGCGCCTCCACGGGGGTACGGCCGTGCACGAGAACCGTGGCACCGCGTTCGGCGAGCTGCCGGGCGGTCTCGTGGCCAATGCCGGAGGTGGCTCCCGTCACCAGGACAGTGCGGGACGAAAGGTCTGCTGCGGGCATGGTTGATCCTTGGGCTCAGGGGTGTGCGGATGCTTCTGGGTGTACGGATACGGAGAAGGGGCGCCGGGCGGAAATCACGGCGCCCTCGTGGCTACGGAAAGCGCGTCAGCGGAGAGCTGACGCTTCCGGGCAGCGGGGCGCACGACGGGGCGATGCCTGATGAGGCGGCCGGTCGAGCAGGAGCCACGCGCTGTTCACGGGACCATGCAACGTGCCGCGACGCTGGGTCACAAGACCAGCCTCCGTTCCCTGACGCCCTTCTGACGAGCGCGAGCCGCGAGCAGGTTCGTCCGCAGCGCCCTCATATCCACCCGAATGGAGTAACCGCAGGGCGCGTGAGGACGGATTTGAGGAGCCCACTCCAGTGCTTCGTGGTCGAAACCTCCCTGTCGACATGCGGCCGAGATGCACCGGTAAGACCGTTGAACCGTTCCATCCGGGTCCGTTCGCCTGAATGGCCGAGCTGGAGGAGGAATCATGGATTCTTCAACGACCGCACGACTCGCGCCTTCCAGCGGCGATGTGGCCCTGTTGCGCAGGCAGGCATTGGACGGATTGCTCAGCTTTCTCTCGCCTTCGGACCAGGAGGCCGCGCGGTCCACGGTGCAGCGTCTTGAGTCGTGTCTCCGAGAGCAAGGAGTCCGGAACGGTGGCACTGTGTTGGTCGCCTACGGCGGAGGGAAGGACAGTAGTTACACGCTGGCCTTCGTACGCGCGGTGCAACTGCTGTTCGCGCGGAAATATGGACGGCCCTTCTTGCTGAGGTCCGCCACGAACCGGCACGCGGGCATGCCCGCAGCGGTGATGGAGAACATTGATCGGGCCTACCGTGCGCTGGGCATGCACCAGGATCCGGCCTGTGAACTCCTGACCATCGACGGCAACAGGGTGCGGCCTTTCCAGGTCGACGCACCTCAGTCGGAGGCGGTGGCTGCCCGCAACCGGGCGGACATCCTGATGACAGGGCACCGCACGGCGGCCGAGGCCCGGCCGACCTTCTGCAACGCCTGCAACCTGAGCATGGCCAACGCGTTCGGGCTGGCAGCCGCTTACCGCGACGGAGCCGACCTGATCGTCACCGGCGACTCGGCCGATGAGCAGCGCGCCTACACGGCATGGATCCACCGCCTGGCGCGGCAGGTACCCCGCAGTGATGACGGGCGGGAAAGGCGCGGCTTCCCGGCGGTGCTGGGTGCGCTCGACGACGTGGCCAAGGCCTATTTCCGCGGCATTCACGGTGATGACCCAAGAGGTACCGAGCCGGAACACGGTGTCGCCTTCGACGTGCCCGCACGACTGCGCTTCTTCTCCATCTACGGAGAGACGTCCTACGACGCGGGCAGTCACTGGAAACTCCTCACCGAACACCTGGGATTCGTCTTCGACGACCTGGCGTTCAGCTTCACCGAGTCCGACTGTGCCAATCCCGCGCTGATGGCACATCTCAGAGGGCTCAAGGTGGAGCACATATTCGGCCGGGACTATCGGGAGGGGTTGCAGGAGTACGCCGACTTCGCCCTGCGTCTGATGCGACGGAAGGAATTCCCGCAGCATCTGATCGATGTCATGGCCGAACGGTACGCCAGGCCTGAATCCCACGAACTGCTGCGCGCGAGGGGCAATTCCTTTGCCCGGGACGCGTACGGAATCGAGGAAGAGCAGCTCGTCTGTATGGTGCACTCGCCCTTCACGTCCCGCGGGAGCGGACTCGGACGCTACCTCAGAGGGCAGGCCCCGCATCTCGTGAGGCGCCAGCCGGCCATCCATGACCTGCTGCGGCACCCATCAGCGGACGGAAACGCCGAAGCGCCGCACGGGCGGCAGGGGCAGGGGCTGGAGCAGGAGCTGGAGAACCTGAGCGGTCTCACACTGGCTCAGCTGCGATGGCTGTACGCCGGCGACATGTTGCCGTCATTGGTGCTCAGTATCCTCAAGGGCGATCCGCACAAGGCGCCGATACGTACCCGGCACTCCCCGGACGGCCCCGAAGTCACCGAAACCATCTCGGGGCGGTGACCACGATGAGCGACGCGATCAACGCCTTCGTCCAGCTCGGCGCCGCACGTGACGGACTCGACCCCTACCTGGAGTGCGCCCGCCGCCGGGGCATGCCCGCCGTGCTCGTGGACACCCCCGCGTTTCTGAAGTGGCGTCAGCACCTCGGCCTGAAGCCGTTCGACATCGAGATCCCGGTGGCCGCCCCCGAAGCCGCCGACCAGGTGTCGCTCGCACTGCGTGCTGCCCGCGTCACACCGGCGTTCACCCTGGCCGGCTTCGAGCGCTACGCCCAGAGCGCTTTCCTCCTGGCCGGCCAGGAACGCATCGCCCCGTGGCCGCACTGCGGCATGAGCTTCACGCCGCCGGACAAGGCGTCCCAGCGAGAGGCACTGGCCCTGCGGGCACCTGAAGTGCTGCAGCCCGCATACGTACACCTGGGTCTCGACGCCCCAGCTCAATCTCTCGACCATTTGGCTTTCCCGCAGGTGGTCAAACCGGTGGATGGGGCCGGAGGACTCGGGGTCTACCTCGTGCGGGACGAGTCGGAGCGCGACCGTGCGCTGCGCGAGGCCGCCGCTACCCGCAACTACGGAGGGGCCGCCTTCACCGGGCTCCTGGTGGAGGAGTGCGTGCAGGGCACCGAGCACTCGCTGCAGTGCCTCGCCTTGGAGGGAAAAGCGCGAATACTGTCCGTATGCGAGAAGGTCGTGCTTCCGGAACAAGAAGGAGTGCTGCCGGGTTTCAGGGAAGCCGGCCACATGGCGGCGCCCGGAGACCGCGCGCCCTGTGAGGTGAAGGCGCTCGCGCAGTCGTGCCTGGACGCGACCGGCTACGAGGAAGGCCCCTTCCACGTCGACCTCATCCGGGACGGGCGAGGGCCGTACTTCCTGGAGATGGGGTTCAGGCTCTCCGGGTTCGGCCTGGTCTCCCTCGTCGAGCGGGCTACCGGGGTCTCCTGGGCGGAAGCCACCTTCACCGCTCACTTGGACCGCCAAGAACCCCTCTGGCTGGATTCGGGGGGCACTCGGCAGGCCGTCGGTCAGCTCGTCGCCACGGACCCCCGCCAGCTGGCGTGCGCTCACGAACTCGCCGCCAGCCACCCGGGCGTCCACGTACACGCCTCTCCCGCCCTTCCGGATGAGGGACAGTTCTCCGCGCATGAGCTGGAGACCCTCGCCTCGGACCGCCGACGCCACGCCGCCATCCTGGGGCGGGTGACGCTACGGGCTGACAGTGAGGATGAGGTGCGCGGCCTGCTGCATCACTGCGCGGCGGGCGGGCAGGGGGGCTGATCACCGTGGTCGCACAGGACAATGCCCTCCTTCGCACGCTCGTCGACGTGCAGGGAAAAGATGTCGGGCCTGCCGTAGTGGCCGGTCACGTCGAGGTCGAAACGTGCTCGGGCGAGTTCGCCGAGATCCAGTTCGGCGGTGAGGATGCCCTCTCCGTCACGCAGCGGACCGGCGAGCACCTCGCCGAGCGGCGAGACGATGACGCTGCCCCCGCCGATGAGCACCGTATCCGGGGCCTCACCCTGCACCGGATGGACGTCCGCGGGCAGGTCGGCGCGGAGCAGGTACTGACAGGCGCTCAGAACGAAGCATCGCCCCTCCAGCGCCACGTGCCGCATCGTCGCCTGCCAGTTGTCCCGATCGTCCACGGTCGGCGCGCACCATACGTCCACTCCCTTCGCGTACATGGCCGTACGGAACAGAGGCATGTAGTTCTCCCAGCAGATCGCCGAGCCCAGGCGCGCACGGCCGTTGTCGACGACCGCGAGCGAGGCTCCGTCGCCGAACCCCCAGATGAAGCGCTCGGCACCCGTCGGCATCAACTTGCGGTGCTTGGCAAGCAACCCTCCCGGGCCGAAGAACAGGGCGACACAGTGCAACGTACGGCCACTGCGTTCGACGGCTCCGACGACCGCGTGGCAGCCCAGCTCCCGGGTCAGCGCCGCCACGGCGTCCGTCTCGGGTCCGGGCACGTCGATGGCTGAGTCCCAGTAGCGACGGAACTCCTCCCGTCCCGGAGCGGACCGTTGGCCCACGGTGACCCCGAAGTCGAGACCCTTCGGGTAGCCCCCGAGGAACGCTTCGGGAAGCACGATCACTTCTCCGCCCTGCCGTGCGGCCGCCCGGATCAGATCCAGAGTCTTCCGCAGCATCTCGGAGGTGTCGAAGAGGCGGGAGCCCGCTTGCACGACAGCCACTACCAGACGATCCATACCAGAACGTTACGGATCGACCACCGGCGCCGCCACATGGCAATGGAATCGGCCTCTCGCCGAAGGGACCCGGACCATGACCACGACCAAGGACAGCCACGCCCAGCTGATCGAGTACCTGGAAAGGAGCGACGTCAGGTACCGCCTCATCGAACATCCACCCGAAGGGCGCACCGACAGGGCCAGCGCCATACGCGGGCACCGGCTTGAGCAGGCCGCCAAGTGCCTGGTGGTCCGGGTGGGGTACGCCGACCGTCGGCGCCGCTACCTGCTGACCGTCGTCCCGGGCCACTGCCGAATCGGCTTCCACCGGCTCAAGCACCTGTACGGGGGCACTGATGTCGCGCTCGCCGCACCGGACGTCGCCGAACGTCTGACAGGCTGCGTCCGCGGCTCGATCACGCCGTTCAACTTCAACCCGGACCTCGAGCTCCTGGCGGATCCGCGACTGCTGGAGCACCCCGAGATCTACTTCAACGCGGCGTGCCTCGACCGCTCACTGGTCGTGGCGACCCGGGACTACGTGCACCTGGCCCGGCCACGGCTGGTATCCCTGGTGGCCCTCTGACACCACCGGCCCGTGCGAGGGCGGTGGGGCGCCGTTCATGGCCTCGCTGCCCCAGTGCGGGCCGGTCGCGAGAACGTCCGTAGGGCCTCTGCTGGTGTACGTCGTCACTGGCCCGCGGTTGCTCCATCAGGTTCTGGTCACTGACGCCTCGCGGTTCGAAGGGCCGCATGTTCATGAAGGCCGGCCGCTTCATCGGGACCAGCGTCGGCACGGCCAACGGAGCCGCGCACCAGCGGATGCGGCGCCTGATCGAAGCCTCCAGCCGAGCCCGCCGACCTCGGAGACCGCACCGTCGGCATGCCTGGACGGACTGGACGGCCTGGGCGCTGTCGGCGCCGGAGCCCACGCCGACCACGTCATCATTGCCGAGACGCCCCCGCGCCCAGCTGCTCGCCGCACTCGTCCAGGAGGCCACCCAGTGAACGCCGTCGACATGCCCAAGTCGCCTTCACCGCACGGTCTCGTCGTACGGGACCTGCACGAGCTGCGCGAACTCGCCGACGTCAGCGCCTTGTTCGAGAAGATCTGGGGCAGCACCCCTGGCAGTTCGCCCATGGGTGTGGAACAGATGCGGGCACTTGCCCACGCGGGCAACTACGTCGCCGGAGCCTTCAAGGGCGGCCAACTGGTGGGCGCGTCCGTGGCGTTCTTCGCGGCCCCCGTCGGGGAGGTCCTGCACTCGCACGTCACCGGCGCGCTCCCCGGCCACCGGGCGGGCCTTGCCCTCAAACTCCACCAGCGCGAGTGGGCGCTGGAGCGCGGGCTGCGTCGGATCACGTGGACCTTCGACCCGCTGGTGCGGCGCAACGCGCACTTCAACCTCGCCAAGCTCGGCGGGCGCCCGGTCGAATACCTCACCAGCTTCTACGGGGCGATGGACGACGTGATCAACGGCGGCGACGACACGGACCGGGCCCTCGTCGCCTGGGAGCTGGACCATCCCGCGGCGATCGCCGCCTCGGCATCGCACTCCGCCCCCGTGGCGATCCCCGCCGACGCCGTGACCGTGCTGTCGGTGCGCGACGACGGCCTGCCCGCCGTCGGCCGCGATGACGCCACGACCGTATTCGTCGAAGTGCCGCCGGACATCGAGGCGTTGCGGCGTATCGATCCGGGCGCGGCCAAGGCGTGGCGGCTGGCGATGCGCGAGGTGCTCGGCGGTCTCCTCGCCGAAGGGGCCCGCGTCACCGGTTTCCACGACCGCGCCAGTTATGTCGTCACGCGCGACACCACCGCGTGACCCCCACCTCTCCGGGAGTCGACCACCTTGAAGATCAATGGAATTGAGCTGCGCCGGATCGCGATGCCCCTGCGGGCGCCGTTCCGCACCTCCTTCGGCGTCGAGACCGCCCGCGACGTCCTGCTCGTACGCGTGGTCACCCCCGAAAGCGAGGGGTGGGGCGAGTGCGTGGCGATGTCGGAACCGCGCTACTGCTCCGAGTACGTCGAGGGGGCCGCCGACGTGCTGCGCCGCTTCCTCATCCCGGCGCTGCCCGCCGTGGCGGACGCGTACGCGGTCAAGCGCGCCCTGAAGCCGTTCAAGGGCCACAAGATGGCCAAGGCCGCGCTGGAGACGGCCGTGCTCGACGCCCAACTGCGCACCACCGGCCAGTCCTTCGGTACCTTCCTCGGCGCCGGGCGCGAGCGCGTGCCGTGCGGGGTCTCGGTCGGCATCACGGACTCCATCCCCGAACTCCTCGACTCCGTGGGCGCCTTCATCGACGAGGGGTACGTCCGCATCAAGCTCAAGATCGAGCCCGGCTGGGACATCGCGCCCGTCCGCGCGGTACGGGAGCGGTTCGGCGACGACCTGCTCCTCCAGGTGGACGCCAACGCCGCCTACACCCTGGCCGACGCCCGCCGACTCGCCAGGCTCGACGCCTTCGACCTGCTGCTCGTCGAGCAGCCGCTGGCCGACGACGACCTCGTCCAGCACGCCGCCCTCGCCAAGCAGCTGCGTACGCCTGTCTGCCTGGACGAGTCGATCGAGTCCGCCGAGGACGCCGCCGCGGCCATCACGCTCGGCGCCGCCTCCGTCATCAACATCAAGCCGGGCCGCGTCGGCGGCTACCTGGAGGCCAAGGCCATCCACGACCTGTGCGTCGCCCACGGCGTGCCGGTGTGGTGCGGAGGCATGCTGGAGACCGGCATCGGCCGCGCCGCCAACGTGGCGCTCGCCGCCCTGCCCGGCTTCACCCTGCCCGGCGACACCTCCGCCTCCCGCCGCTACTTCGCCACCGACATCACCGAGCCCTTCGAACTCGCCGACGGCCACCTGGACGTCCCCACCGGCCCCGGGCTCGGCGTCGAACCCCTCGACGGGATCCTCGAGCGGATGACCACGGCCAAGGAGTGGATCCGGCTCTAGCGGAACTCTCCAGCGGAACTCTCTAGCGGAACTGGAGGGGAGCTGAAGGCCGCAGGCGCCGATGTGGGCCGTCCCTCGCCGGAACGGCCGTACACTCGGGCTCATGGGTCGTATGGGTTCCGCGAGGCAGCTGCACGAGCACGGTTAGCGATCTAGCCGTCCAGCGCTCCGGCGAGCCGTCAATCCCGCGCTCTTCTCACCGGCACCGGGCCGCCGCGTTCCTCACGCCGCGCGCCTGACCCGCCCCCCCCCGGCCGAGTGGCGGCTCGCTCAGCCCCGCCGGGTGATCTCCGTTCCCGCTCCACATCACCACCGCAGTCCTCCGGTCTCCGCCGGTGCTGCCGCCTGGCTGTGACCGCACCACCGGGTCGCGCCTCTTCGAAGGGACCATCGTGAAGCTGAGCGACCTACTGGCCGGACAGGATTGTCATGTACTCCACGGGGACCCGGGCGAGACCGTGATCACCGCCGGGGTGACCTTCGACGTCGAGCGGGTCATGCCCGGTTCCGTGTTCGTCGCCGTGCCCGGCCACCGGGAGGGCGGGCCCGGCTCCGTGACCGCCGCCTTTGCCCGCGGGGCCGCCGCCGTGCTCGTCGAAGGGACGGATCCGGCGTTCGGCGCGACACCGCCGCCCGCGGGCCGGTGCGCCGTACGGGTGCCGGACACCCGACGGGCCGCCGCGGTCGTGGCCTCCCGGTACTACGGCGAGCCGGGCCGGGCGATGGACGTGGTGGCGGTCACCGGCACCAACGGCAAGACGTCGGTCTCGTACATGGTCGAATCCGTCCTGCGGATCTCCGCGGGGGCTAAGACGGGGGTCATCGGGACGGCCGGCAGCCGCATCGGCGACGAGCTGATCCCCATGCCGCACTCGGTGCTCACCACCCCGGAATCGCCCGACCTGCAGTACCTGCTGGGCCATATGCGCGACCGCGCGACCGGCAGCGTGGTCCTCGAGGCCACCTCGATGGCCCTGCTGAACCACCGCGTTGACCGGACCTTCATCGACGTCGGGGTCTTCACCAATCTCACGCAGGACCACCTGGACGACCACGGGACGATGGCCAACTACCGGGACGCCAAGCTCCGGCTGTTCCAGGGGCTCTGCCGGCGCGCGGTCGTCAACGCCGACGATCCCGTGGGCGCCGGGATCGAGGCGATGATGCCCGGCGCCGTGACGACGTACGCCCTTGACGTACCCGCCGACTACCGCGCGACCGACCTCGTCGCGAGCGCGTCCGGCACCCGGTTCACCCTCCACCACGGCGGGCGCGCGTATCCGGCGTCGATACCGTTCCCGGGCCGGTACTCGGTGGCCAACGCCCTCGCGACGCTGGCCGCCTGCCACGTCCTCGGCCACGAGCTGGGCGCTCTCATCGCCGCCCTCGGCCAGATGCCGCCCGTCCCCGGCCGGTTCGAACGCTTCGAGACCCGGCAGGGCACCTCCGTGGTCGTGGACTACGCGCATTCCCCCGACTCCCTGGACAAGGTCCTGACCGCCATCCGCGGCTACACGCGCGGCCGGGTCATCACCGTCTTCGGCTGCGGCGGCGACCGGGACACGACGAAGCGGGCCGACATGGGCAGGATCGCCGGGGTCCACTCCGACCTGTGCGTGCTGACCTCCGACAATCCCCGCAACGAGGACCCGGAGGCCATCCTGGACCAGATCGTCCCCGGCCTCGCCGCGACGGGCACGCCGTTCGAACGCCTCGTCGACCGCCGCGAGGCCATCGCCTTCGCCCTGGCGGCGGCCGGTCCCGAGGACACCGTCCTCGTCGCGGGCAAGGGCAGCGAACCGCACCAGACCGTCCGCGAGGAGCTGATTCCCTTCAGCGACATGGCCGTCGTACGCGAACTCGCCCTGACGACAGGTCAGCTGTCGGAGCGCTAGGGCGCGACGGGCCGCGCCGCGTCAGGCGCCTTGCTCCCGGGCTGGACCATGATGTGCACGACCGGCGAGACGGCGCCCCCGCCGGTGACGCGCAGGGCGTTGCGGCCCTCGATGCCGAGCACGACCCGCATGGAGTATGTCCCCCGGGGCGTGGTGCGCACCGAGGCGGGCAGGTCCACCCAGCGCGTCCCCTGCTGTTGCTGCAGGGAGACGGGGGTGCCGGGCGGCATGTGCCGGCTCTCACCGAAGACGCGGAACTCCTGCGCGGCCCGCACGCTGCTCACGGAGGTCTGCGCGGTGAGTGTCGGCGGCGAGGAGTCGTCGGCGGCGGACGCCGGGCCCGCCGGGGGTCCGAGGAGTACGGCCACGGTCGCGATACCGGAGAGCGCGGCGGCGTACTTGACGTGGGTCGTGTGCAATGTGCCATCCCTGTCTGTCTGGTGGGCCGGTCGTGTACGGCAGGTGCTGGTCAGGTCAGTCGTGTGGTGCGGCAGGCTCTCGTCATATGTGCAGGGCCCCGCCTTCCTCCGCGTGCCCCTCCGGCTCCAGCTGGAGCGTCGAGTGCGCCACGTCGAAGTGGCCCGCGACGCACCGCTGAAGCCTCGCGAGAAGGTCCCCGTACCCGCTCGCGAGGGCGGCGTCCGTGACCACCACGTGCGCGGTGAGCACCGGCATCCCCGACGTGACGGTCCAGCCGTGCAGGTCGTGGACGGCTCGCACACCAGGTTGCGCCAGGAGGTGGCGGCGTACCTCCCCGAGGTCGACGTCCTGCGGGGTCGCCTCCAGGAGGACGTGGACGGACTCCCGCAGCAGTCCGTACGCGCGCGGCACGATCAGTACGCCGATAACGATCGAGGCGATCGGGTCGGCGGCCTGCCACCCCGTGAGCAGGATGATCAGGCCGCCCGCGATGACGGCGACCGAGCCGAGCGCGTCGCCCAGCACCTCCAGATAGGCGCCCCGCAGGTTGAGGCTCTTCTCCTTGGCGTCCCGCAGCAGCCACAGGCCCACCAGATTGGCGAGCAGCCCGCCGACCGCGACCGCGAACATCAGGCCGCCCTTGACCTCCACCGGCTCGCTGAACCGGCCGATCGCCGACCACAGGACCCAGCCGAAGATGGCGACGAGGAGCAGCGCGTTCAGGACCGCCGAGAAGATCTCCACCCGGTAGAACCCGAACGTGCGCCGCGGTGTCGGCGCGCGCTGGGCGAGGGTGATGGCGCCGAGGGCGAGGGAGACGCCGACCGCGTCGGTCAGGCTGTGCGCGGCGTCGGCGAGGAGCGCGAGGCTGCCGGACAGGAGCGCGCCGACCACCTGGATGACGGTGATCGAGGCGCTGATGCCGATGGTCCACAGCAGTTTCCTGCGGTACGTCCCGCTGAGCGTGCCGCCCGTAGCTGTACCGCCCGTCGCCGCGGTGGACGGGCCGTGGTCGTGCCCCATGCCCGCGAGTGGATCATGACCGTCCGGGGGCCGCCACTCGGCGACCCGCTCACCCGTGAGCCCCGCGGCTCAGTGCACCCTCGGCGGCGTCGAGGTGTCCCGCTGGTGCGGGATGCCGAAGGCGGGCGGCAGCTCGCCCTGATGGACGGTGACCGTGCGGGCCGGGGCGGGGACCCTGATGCCCTCGGCGCGGTAGCGCTGGTGCAGGCGTTTGATGAACTCGTGCTTGATCCGGTACTGGTCGCTGAACTCGCCGACGCCCAGGATCACCGTGAAGCTGATCCGCGAGTCCCCGAAGGTGTGGAAGCGGATGGCCGCCTCGTGGTCGGGGACCGCGCCCGTGATCTCCTTCATGACCTCGTCCACGACCTCGGCCGTCACCCGCTCGACCTGCTCCAGGTCGCTGTCGTAGCTGACCCCGGCCTGCACCATGATCGACAGCTCCTGCTCGGGGCGGCTGTAGTTGGTCATGTTGGTGCTCGCCAGCTTGGCGTTGGGGATGATCACGAGGTTGTTGGAGAGCTGGCGCACCGTGGTGTTGCGCCAGTTGATGTCGACCACATAGCCCTCCTCGCCGCTGCTCAGCTGGATGTAGTCGCCGGGCTGGACCGTCTTGGCCGCGAGGATGTGCACGCCCGCGAAGAGGTTGGCGAGGGTGTCCTGGAGCGCGAGGGCGACCGCGAGACCGCCCACGCCGAGCGCGGTGAGCAGCGGCGCGATGGAGATGCCGAGGGTCTGCAGGACGACGAGGAAGCCCATCGCGAGTACGACGACCCGCGTGATGTTCACGAAGATCGTCGCCGACCCCGCCACTCCGGAGCGCGACTGCGTCACGGCCCTGACGAGCCCCGCGACGATCCGCGCCGCCGTCAGCGTCGCCGCCACGATGAGCAGCGCCGTCAGCGTCATGGTCACATTGCGGCCGGTCCGCGTGGTGAGCGGCAGCGCGCCCGCCGCCGCGGCGAGCCCGGCGGTGATGGCCGCGCAGGGCACGAGCGTGCGCAGCGCGTCGACGATGACGTCGTCGCCGCTCCACCGGGTCCGGCTCGCCCGCTCGCCCAGCCAGCGCAGCAGGGCCCGTAGCAGCAGCCCGGCCCCGACACCGGCGATCACCGCGATGCCGGCCACGATCCAGTCGTGCGGTGTGAGCGCACGGGTCATCAGTTCACCCCCGCCGTACGGGAGGTGTGCGTCGGCACGGGGGCTATGTGATGTGTCGTCACCTTGTGATACCTGCTCGGTTCCGGGGGCTCGGTCACGCCGGTACGGGGGAGCGGCCCGGCGCGGACGTCATCCTGCCCCATCCGCACACGGCGGGCGCGCCTACCCCCACCTGGATCTTTACAAACCAGTCACGTCTGTCAACCCGTCGGCCGTGACGCGGTGTCAGAGGTGGCGATGGCATGGATATCGCGGATGCTGGTACTCGACGCCTCGCGGGGACTCTTCCCGCGCCGCGTCGTGTCCGGTGAGTCGTTGATTTCTGCGAACGGAAGCGGTTGAGCATGACGGTAGTGCGCAGTCCTGGAATTCCGGCAGGGGAGACAGGCCACGAAGCTCTCGTCTCGCCGGTGAATTCACACAATGAGTGGGACCCGCTGGAGGAAGTCATCGTCGGCCGTCTCGAAGGCTCGACGATTCCCTCCAGCCATCCGGTGGTGACCTGCAACATTCCGCCCTGGGCGGCCCGGCTGCAGGGGCTCGCCGCCGGTTTCGAGTATCCGCGCAGGCTGATCGAGCCGGCACAGCAGGAACTCGACCAGTTCATCGCTCTCCTGCGGTCACTCGGCGTGACGGTCACGCGCCCGGAGGCCGTCGACCACAAGCAGCGCTTCGGCACTCCCGACTGGTCCTCCCGCGGATTCTGCAATTCCTGTCCGCGTGACGCCATGCTGGTCATCGGTGACGAGATCATCGAGACCCCGATGGCGTGGCCCTGCCGGTATTTCGAGACCCACTCCTATCGCGAGCTGCTGAAGGACTACTTCCGGCGTGGCGCGCGCTGGACCTCGGCCCCTAAGCCGCAGCTCACCGACGCGCTGTACGAGCAGGATTTCCGTCCGCCCGAGGGCGACGAGCCGATGCGGTACATCCTCACGGAGTTCGAGCCGGTATTCGACGCGGCCGATTTCGTACGCGCGGGCCGCGACCTGTTCGTCACGCGGAGCAACGTCACCAACCTCATGGGCATCGAATGGCTGCGCCGCCACCTCGGGCCCGGCTACCGCATCCACGAGATCGAGAGCCGCTGCCGCACGCCCATGCACATCGACACCACGTTCGTCCCGCTCGCGCCCGGCAAGGTCCTGGTCAATCCCGAGTACGTGGATGTCGACCGCCTCCCCGACGTCCTCGGCTCGTGGGACGTCCTGGTCGCCCCCGAGCCCGACCCGATCGACGAGCGCCTGCTCAAGATGACCTCGATGTGCGGCAAGTGGCTCAGCATGAACGTACTGATGCTCGACGAGAAACGGGTGATCGCGGACCGGCACCACACCGGCATGCTGCGCGCGCTCGAAGAGTGGGGTTTTGAACCGATCCCGTGCGACCTGCTGCACTACGCGGCGTTCGGCGGCTCGTTCCACTGCGCCACGCTCGACGTCCGGCGCCGCGGCACGCTGGAGTCGTACTTCGACTGACCGCCTCGCGCCCGCCACGGTGCGGCACGCATGCCGTCGGCGGGGTTCCCGGGCCGGGACGGATGTGGAAGTGTCCTGCGGAACTCGGCGCGAGGGCGTGCGCCGCGCACCGCGGCGGCCGGACACCAACGTCGTCCCGCGCCCTCCTGGGAGGCGGAGGCGCGTATGCGCAGAAGGACTCTGCTCGGCGGGGCGCTGGCCGCCCCCTTGCTCGCCGCCTGCTCCGGCGGGGGCGGCGGCACGGACGGCGGGGGCGCGACCACGCTCTCGTACGGGATGTGGGACCCGGCACAGGTGCCGGGCATGGAGAAGATCATCGCCGCGTTCGAGAAGCGGCATCCGCGGATCTCCGTACGCGTCGAGCTGACGCCCTGGGCGAGCTACTGGACCACCCTCAAGACGTCGATGCGCGGCGGGACCGCACCCGACGTCTTCTGGATGAACGCCGTCAACTTCCAGCTGTACGCGGCGGGCGGCGTCCTCGAACCGCTCTCCGGGCACATCAAGGCCGACGCCACGCCCGTGGACCGCCACCCGGACTCCCTGGTGAGGCTCTACGCCTACCGCGGCACGCAGTACGGGCTTCCCAAGGACTTCGACACCGTCGGCCTCTGGTACAACAAGGCGCTCTTCGACAAGGCGGGCATCAAGTACCCGGACGCGAGCTGGACTTGGGACGACCTACGCGACGCGGCCGCCGAACTCACCGACCCGCGACGGCGCGTGCACGGCTTCGCCGCCGAGATGGAGCGGCAGATGAAGATCTACCCGGCCGTCTGCGGCGCGGGCGGCTACGTCCTGGCGGACGGCCGCTCCGGCTTCGGCGACGAGCGGTCCATCGAGGGCCTGCGCTTTCTCACCGACATGATCGACCGGGGCTGGTCGCCGCCGCAGAGCGCGATGGTCGAATCCATCGGACGGGTGCGCTACTGGTCCGAGAAGGTGGCCATGAACTACGACCTGTCCGCGATGGCCGGACAGATGTACGCCGTTCCCGCGCTCAAGGACCACGGCGGCATCGCGGTCCTGCCGAAAGGGCGGCGCAGGGCCACCATCATCCACGGTCTGGCGAACGTGATCTCCGCCAAGAGCCGCAAGAAGGCGGCCGCCTGGAAGTTCGTGCACTTCATGGCGGGGCGGGAAGCCGCCGAGATCCAGGCGAAGGCGGGGGCCACCATCTCCTCGTACGAAGGGACACAGGACGCCTGGCTCAAGTCGATGCCGGAATTCGACCTGAAGCACTTCATCGAGATGCAGAAATACGCCGTTCCCTATCCGAGCTCCGAGAACACCGCGGTCTGGGAGAACCTCCAATACCCGCTCCTCGGCGCCGCGTTCAGCGGAAAGGGCGGCATCGAGAGCGCGGCACGCACGCTGGGCGAGCAGATGGACCGGGCCCTGGAGGAGGAACGCGCCTCATGAGTGTCTTTCCCGCCACGGCCGCCGCGAAGGCGGCGAAACGCACGGCCGCCACCCGCTCCAAGCCGCGGGGCCAGCGCACCGCCTACCTCTTCATCGCGCCGCTCGGTCTCGGCTTCGCCGTCTTCTACTTCTGGCCGCTGCTCCAGACTTTCTACTTCAGCTTCACCGAATTCGGTGCGTTCGGCGGCCATACGTTCATCGGTACCGACAACTACCTCCGCGTCGTGAAGGACGTGACCGTCTGGCAGGCGCTCGGCAACACGCTCCTCTACAGCCTCATCGGGCTCACCGCGCTTCCGGTCGCGATCGTCGTCGCGGCCCTCCTGAACCGGCGCGGCCTGCGGGGCGTCGCCGTATACCGCGCCCTGTACTTCGTGCCGTTCGTGACGCTCCCCGTCGCCGTCGGTCTCGTATGGAACTGGCTCTACAACGGCGACTTCGGGCTCCTCAACGAAATGCTCGGCCGGTTCGGCGTCGACCGGCACTACTGGGTGTCCGACCCGTCCACCGCCGTCTACGCGATCGGCACGGTGATGGTCTGGTCGTCCACCGGCTACTACCTGATCATTTTCATGGCGGGCATCAAGGGAATCCCGCGGGACTACTACGAGGCCGCGGAGATCGACGGGGCCGGGGCGCTGCGCCGGTTCTTCACCATCACGCTCCCTCTCCTCAGCCCGACCCTCTTCTTCGCCTCGGTCATCTGCATGATCAACTCACTGCAGACCTTCGACCTGATCTACATCATGATGGCCGAGAAGAACCCCGCGATCGGCGATACGCAGTCCGTCGTCGGCCTCTTCTACAAATGGGCGTTCATCGAGAACGCGCAAGGAGCCGCGGCCGCGCTCGCCTTCCTGCTCATGCTCCTCATCGCCGCCCTGACATATCTGCAGTTCCGGCTCCAGAAGAGGTGGGTGCACTATGGCTGACACCCGAAAGCGCGGGAAGCGCGGGCGGGCCGGGTCCATCGCCACCCACGCCGTCCTTTCGCTGGGCGCGCTCGTGATGGTCTTCCCGTTCCTGTGGCAGCTGCTGACCGCGCTGAAAACCCTCGCGGAGACCTCGCGCGTGCCGCCGACCTTCCTGCCCGACAAATGGAACGGGGCGAGCTTCGAAGAGGTCTTCACCGCGCTGCCGTTCCGCGAAATGCTCACCAACAGCGTGCTCAACACCGTCGGCCGCACCCTCGGCCAGCTCGTCTTCTGCTCGCTCGCCGCCTACGCTTTCGCCCGAATGCGATTCCGGGGCCGCGACGTCCTGTTCGCGCTCTTCCTCTCCGTACTGATGGTGCCCAGCTCCCTGCTCGTACTGCCGCAGTACGACATCATCCAGGCGCTCGGCCTGCTGAACTCCGCGCCCGCGCTCTTCCTGCCCGGCATGTTCAGCGCGTTCGGCACGTTCATGCTGCGCCAGTTCTTCCTCGCGCTCCCCAAGGAGCTGGAGGAGGCCGCCCGCATCGACGGCGCGGGCTCGTTCCGCGTCTTCTGGTCCATCATGCTGCCGCTGATCAGGCCCGCGCTCGCCGCGCTCGCCGTCATCACGGCGATGTGGTCCTGGAACGACCTGCTGTGGCCGTTGATCGTCAACACCGACCCGGCGAAAATGCCGATCAGCGCAGGCCTGACCTCCCTGGAGGGCCAGTATGAAACCAACTACCCCGTGATGATGGCCGGCTCCCTCATCGCGAGCCTGCCGATGCTGCTCGTCTACGTCTTCCTCCAGCGACACTTCGTCCAGAGCGTCGCCATGTCCGGCACCAAGGGGTGAGCCTCCCGCGTCGTGCCGCCGCGCCCCGGCATGCCCGACCTGGCCCCGGGGGCCGGATGGCATGACGTCCAAAGCCTAGACCTGGGGTGGATGCCGCCTGCGACCGGAGTCGGATCCCGATCGGATCGGGAGGGTATTAGCGTGGACGGGACAGATCGACCCACAGGATCCGAGGTGCCCGGCCCATGCCAAGCCGCAGCGAGAACCGTACCCAGCTCATCGAGTCACTCATGGAGCGGTTCCCGCACGTGCCGCGGGAAGCCGTGATCAAGGAGGATCTGCTGCGCGGCGGCATCGCCTTCGACGAGTCGGCGCTCAGTGACAACGAAGGCGGCGAGGTCAAGCCGAAGTCGTACTTCATCTTCTCCTTCGACCACGGCACCCTCCCCGAGCTGGGCGCCGCCGCGCTGCGCCGCCCGCCGGAGGAGATCGTCCTCACCGGCGGCCCCTACGAGCTGCGCCGCACCGTCGTCTCGGTGCGCGTGAACCCCTCCTCGCCCTACCGCGTCGCCGCCGACGACCATGGCGTCCTCGGCCTCTACCTCGACGGCGCCCGCATCTCCGACGTGGGCCTGCCGCCGATGCCGGACTACTACCGGCACACGCTCGAGAACGGCAAGTCCGTGATGGAGGTCGCGCCGACCATCCAGTGGGGCTACCTGATCTATCTGACGGTCTTCCGCGTCTGCCAGTACTTCGGCGCCAAGGAGGAGTGCCAGTACTGCGACATCAACCACAACTGGCGCCAGCACAAGGCGGCCGGGCGGCCCTACACGGGTGTGAAGCCGGTGGAGGAGGTCCTGGAGGCCCTCGCCATCATCGACAAGTACGACACCAACAAGTCCTCCACCGCCTACACCCTGACCGGCGGCGCCATCACCTCGCAGATCGGCGGCAAGGACGAGGCCGACTTCTACGGGCAGTACGCGAAGGCCATCGAGGAGCGCTTCCCCGGCCGCTGGATCGGCAAGGTCGTCGCCCAGGCCCTGCCCAAGGCGGACGTGCAGCGCTTCCACGACTACGGCGTACGGATCTACCACCCCAACTACGAGGTGTGGGACCCCTACCTCTTCGAGCGGTACTGCCCCGGCAAGGAGCGGTACGTCGGCCGGGACGAGTGGCACCGCCGCATCCTGGACTCCGCGGAGGTGTTCGGGCCGCGCAACGTGATCCCGAACTTCGTGGCGGGCGTCGAGATGGCGGAGCCGTTCGGCTTCAAGACGGTCGACGAGGCCATCGACTCCACCGTCGAGGGGTTGCAGTACTTCATGTCGCGGGGGATCACGCCCCGCTTCACCACGTGGTGTCCGGAGCCGACGACTCCGCTGGGCAAGGCGAATCCCCAGGGGGCGCCGCTGGAGTATCACGTGCGTCTCCTGGAGGCCTACCGCGCGACGATGGAGGCCAATGGGCTCACCTCGCCGCCCGGGTACGGGCCGGCGGGGCCCGGCAACGCGGTCTTCTCCGTCAGCTCCTTCATGGACAGCCTGCCCGCGGAGGAGGCCGCCCCGGAGGACGTCGTCGCCCCTGCGCGGGGGCGGTAGGGCTTCCTGGGGGCCTGGTTCTGCTTGGCTCGGGGCCCCTGCGTCCCGGCCTGGCCCGCCGCTTGGCGGCTCCCGGGTCCCCCGC
>NZ_WMBF01000784.1:0-1721 GCF_019400875.1 Streptomyces anatolicus
CGGCCGGGGGGCGCGTGGGGGCCGGGCCCGGGGCGAGCCAGGTGACCGCGACCGTCACCGCGAGGTTGGCGGCGAGCGCGATGATGCCGCCGTTGATGCCGTGGTACGGGTCGTTCTCGGTGGCCCACAGCCCCAGCATCACCGCGAGGCCCACCAGCATCCCCGCGACGGCTGCGCGGGCCGTCAACCGGCGCCAGTACAGGGCGAGGAGCACGACCGGCACCAGTTGCGCCAGACCCTCGTACGACAGGACGGACAGTTCCACCAGGGTGTTGGGGTAGAAGAGGCTGCCCGCGAGCGCCACGAGTCCGGCGAGGACGCAGACCGCCTGGGAGAGCCGCTTGGCGCGGATGTCACGTGCCTCGGCCGAGCCGGCGGGGGCGGGACGCCCGCGCGGGTCGGAGCCGTTGCCGCCGCTGAGGACGGTGCGGCCCCACAGCGTGCCGATGGAGAGCATGAAGACGCTCATCGGCACGATGGCCGACAGCGCGCCCGCGACCCCGATGACGGCCACGACGGGCGCGGGCAGCGAGTCCGTGACGAGGCGGAAGAGGGCGAGGTCGGGGTTGCCGAGGGTCGGCAGCACGAAGAGCGTGGTGGCGCCGACGGCCATCGGCACGAAGAGCAGCAGCTGGTACCAGGGCAGCAGGAGGGCGTTGCGGCGCAGGGCGTTGGGGCTCTTGGCGCTCAGATAGCCCGCGACCGTCGTGGGGAAGATGGTGATGGTCACGGCGTTGAGCACGACAGTGCTCAGGAACCACAGCGAGTCGCGCCCGCCCGAGGCATGCCCGGGGAAGGTCAGCCACTCGGGTCTCTCGGTCACCATGCGCTGCATGAGGTCGCCGACGCCGCCGAGGTAGTGCATCGGGATGTATACGGCGAGGAAGACGACGGCGAGGATCACCAGGACGTCCTTGAAGGCACTCACCCAGGCCGAACCGCGCAACCCCGAGACGAGGATGAACACCTCGGCGACGACGAAGGAGATGACGGCCGCCACCTTCAGGTCGACGCCGCCGTACGTCATGGCGTTCTCGACGACGCCCATGCCCTGGATCTGCACCTGGATGTAGGGCACGATGAAGATCGTCGCGACGACCGCCACGAGGATGCCCACCGGCCGTGACCTGAAGCGGAATTCGGCGATGTCGGCGATCGAGATGAGGCCGTGCCGGGACGCGTACGTCCACAGGGCGGGGCCCACGACGTAGGCGACGGCGAAGCCGACGGTCAGGTACGCGACGAGGTAGAGGATCGGCGCGCCGAAGGAGTACGACCAGCCGGCCGTCCCCAGGAACGAGAAGCTGGTGTACGTCTCGCCCGCCATCAGCAGCCAGATGAAGAGCACGCCGAGCCCTCGGCTGGACACGGACCACTCGGCGAGGCCCTTGGAGCGGCCGCGCGCGCTGAGCACGCCGATGGCGATGGTGGCGACCATGGCGAGCCCGAAGACGGTGGTCGCGATCGCGGCGGACCCGGTCATCGGCGCTCTCCCCGGGGCCGGTCGGGTGCGTCGTCGTCGGCGGGGATGGGCTCGGCCGCGTTCAGCCGGTAGGCGGGGTCGAGGCGGGCCGCGAGCCAGATGACGAGGGGGCTGACGATTGTGGCGGCGATGACCCAGGCGAGCAGGAAGGGGACGCCGAGGACGCGCGGTTCGACGCGGTTGGCGACGAGTGGCGCGGCGCCGTAGAGCACAAGGGGCACGAGCAGCAGCCAGAGGG
>NZ_WMBF01000785.1:0-1715 GCF_019400875.1 Streptomyces anatolicus
GTGCAGGGTGCGGGAGACCTGCCAGGAGAGCAGGTGCTCGACCTCCACGTACCGGTCACCGGCCTCCTCCCACTTGCGGCCCACGGCGTGCAGCGTCGGCACCATGATTTCCTGCCACGCGGCGACAAGCCCATGCCGCGCCACTGCGTCGGCCAGCAGGTCCTGCACGGCGGGCGCGTCGAGACGTACGGCAGCGCGGGACAGGCCTCTGCGCTGCCTCACGAGGGGTCCTGGCCCGGCCCCGGGCGCAGGGCCGGACCCTGAGCCGGACCCAGCTCCCGCGCCGCTCCCCGCCCGAGCTTCAGAGCCGCGTGTGAGTGCCGTGCGGGCCGCGTCGGACGGGGGGACTCCCAGTGAGGTGAGGCGGCCCATCTCCTCGACGACGGCGATGTCCCGCTCCGACCAGCGGCGGTGGCGGCCCGGCTCGCGGCGGGTGGGCCCGAGACCGTATCTGCGGTCCCAGGTGCGCAGCGTCGTCGGTGACACTCCCAGCCGCCTCGCCAGCGCGCCGGTCGTGACCGGGACGCCAGCGGTGCCGTCGGTCGTGACCGGGACACCCGCCGCGCCGTCGCCCTGCGGACGCTCCCGCGCCTCGCCCGCGCCTCCCCCAGGCTCGCTCATGCGCTCACGATACGACGCACAACCGATGCGGGTTGCCGGGTCTGCGGAGCCGCTCCCAAGATGACCCAGCCGCGGCCGGAACCGCGGCCCGCCTGGCCGGTTTTGGACGGGCGCGTGACAGTTGCCGATCGGATCGGTTCGAGGAGCTGACGAGACGTCGATGAGCGCAGCGGTGCCAGAGCCCGCACGGGGCCCTGTGAACGTGCCGGGCGGAGTCGGAGTGGGGGACAGGAGCGCCGCGTTGGCGGCGGGTCTGGCCTGCGGGGACGAGGCGTGCCTCGCCGCGGCGTACCGGCGGTGGGGGCCCGGCGTGCAGGCCCTGGCCCGGCGTGCGCTCGGTGACAGCCGTGAGGCGGAGGACGTGGCGCAGCAGGTGTTTCTCGCCGCGTGGCGCGGCCGGGCCGGGTACCGTCCCGAACTCGGCAGTCCCGTGGCCTGGTTGACCGGTATCACCCGGCGGAAGATCGCGGACGCGCTGGCGGCGCGGACCCGCAGGGCGGCCCTGGTCGAAGGCGCGGGGGCCCGGTGCGCCGTGGACCGCTCCTGTCACGACGAGGTGGACGCGGTGGTCGACCGGGTGCTGGTGGTACGGGAGTTGGCGAGGCTTCCGGTGCCGCAGCGGACGGTACTGTGCCTGACGTTCTACGGGGACCTCACCCAGCCGCAGATCGCCGAGCGCACCGGGTGGCCGCTGGGCACGGTGAAGAGCCATGCGCGGCGCGGTATGCGTCAGCTGCGTCTACGTCTGCTCCTGCGGGACGCGCCGTATGACGCGTGAGAGAAAATCTTCGGCCGGGTGCATCCGCGTGCCCCCTGGCGGCGGAAGTGAAGGGAAACCCTCAGTGGCCGTCCCCGTCGTCGGCCGCCGGGCTCGCCCGGACCCCGCTTCCTGTGCGCCTCAGCGGAGTCGGCGCCGCTGAGGGCGCCGCCGTCGACCCCCGGACGGTGGCCGAGGGCCGTGGGTGGTGCCGGGCGTCGCGCGGCGAGCCGCGCCACCCACGGCCTCGACTCAGGCCGGGCGACAAGCGTGAGCCCCGGCTGCCCCGCCAGCCCTACCGGTCCCACTAGTCCTGCCGGTCCCGCCGGTCCGCCAG
>NZ_WMBF01000786.1:0-1712 GCF_019400875.1 Streptomyces anatolicus
CCCATGGACGGCGTACTCCAACTCGAAGGGGGGTTCGACGCGAAGGCCCGCCCCGTTGGCCGGGGCCTTCACATCGGGCGTTTCACATCGGGCGTTCAGAAGGCGAAGTTCTCGGCGTGGACGCGCTGCGCGGGGACGCCCGCGCGGACGAGGGCGGCGGTGGCGGCGGCGGACATGCCGGGTGGGCCGCACAGGTAGACGTCGTGGTCGGCGAGGTCGGGGACGAGGTCGCGCAGGGCCTGCGGGGAGATGGGGTCGAAGGCGGCGCCGGACGCGCCGAGCAGATAGTGCAGCCCCGCTCCCCTGCGGGCGGCGATCGCCTCCAGCTCCTCCCTGAGCACCAGGTGTTCTGCGCTGGTGGCGCGGTAGAGGAGGGTGAGGTCGCCGGGGGCGCCGGGCAGCGTTTCGAAGAGGGCCCGCATCGGGGTGATGCCGACGCCGCCCGCGAGGAGAAGCACCTTGCGCCGGGTGCGCCGGTGGGCGGTGAGCGCGCCGAACGGCCCGGTGGCCAGGACGCGCGTGCCGGGCCGCAGGCGCCGCATCCGCCGGGTGTGGTCGCCGGCCGCCTTGACGGTGATGCGCATGGTGTCGTCGCGTACCGGCGCGGAGAGGGAGAAGGGCAGCGCGGTGCGCCAGAGCCTGCGCCGGAGGAACCGCCAGCGGAAGAACTGCCCCGGTTCGGCGCGCAGTTGGTCGAGCCCGATGCCCTGCACGACGACGGAGACGACGCCGGGTCCCTCGTCGCGGACCTCGGTGACGCGCAGGCTGTGCCGCAGGGCTTGCCGTACGGGGACGACGAGGCGGTACCAGAGGAGCAGGACGGCGACGGTGGCGTGCGCGAGGGCCCACAGCCAGACGCTGAGGACGCTGCCCGCGATGTCCGGCCCGGCGAGCTGGTGGGCGAAGGCGAGGGCGGCGCCGAGGTAGGTGAGCAGGTGGGCGGCGCGCCAGGTCTCGTGGGCGAGGCGGCGGCGCAGGGCGCGGGCGGAGGTGGCGCCGACGGCGGCGAGCAGCACGGTGCCCACGGTGGCGGCGGCAAGGCCCGGGTAGCCGAGGAGGTCGAGGGCGGCGCGCGGGAGGCCGGTGTCGGTGTGCGCGGCGTAGGCGTAGAGGGCGAGCAGGGCGTGGGCGGCGCAGAGGCTCAGCACGTACCGCCCGCCGAGGGCGTGCAGCCGGGCGAGCCGGTCGGCGCCGACGCCGTGCTCGATCGCCGGTACGCGGGCCATCAGCGCCAGCATGACAAGCACCCCGTACCCGGCGAGCAGCCCCGTGAGATGCGCCCCGCCAGCGAAGACACCGGCGACCCTGAAGTCCCCCTGGACCTGCGCCGCCCACATCCCGCCCACGGCGAGCGCTCCGACGACGATCCCGGAGCGCAGGGCGCGGGGTGATACGCGCGGAGCCGCGTACGCCCTCGGGGGCTTCCTGGGCCTCGGCGGAACCCGCACCTCCGGTACCGGATTCGTCTGGCGCAGATACGCGGACAGCGCGGGGTGAGTGTCGGGCCGGGGGTCGGCTGCCTGTGTGGTCACGGCGGCACACTAGACGCGGCCCGCACCGAAAAAGCGCTGGTCAGCGCGGTAAGTCCAATCCTTAAGCCCCCCTTGAGGACCCCCTCAAGAGCCGTTAAGCAAACGACGCCCCACGGCAAGAACCCTGCGCGGGGTGAACGGCCCGCCCCTACGGCAAGAACCCAGCGCGGGGTAAACGGG
>NZ_WMBF01000090.1:0-19043 GCF_019400875.1 Streptomyces anatolicus
CCGTTCAGTTGCATGGGGCGGGCGGGGTCAGTCAGGACTTTCCGCTGGCGGAGCTTTGGGCGGCAGCGCGGACGCTGCGCTTGGCTGACGGGCCGGATGAGGTGCATCAGCGATCGCTTGCCCGGCGGGAGCTCAAGCGGTACGTCTGACCCCGGGCCTCGCGCGCCGTCGATCACCGGCTTCGCCGAGTTCGTCCTCAAACGCCGGACGGGCTGGATTCACGGCCGCAGCGCCCGCAGCAGCAAGTCCGCCAAGTGGTCCGCCACCTGTTGTGGTGTCAGGGGGCCCTCGGGGCTGTACCACGTGGAGAGGTGGTGGACCGAGCCGAAGTGGTAGTCCACCACCAGGTCCGCCGGGGTCGCCGTGGAGAAGACGCCGGAGCGCTGGCCCTCCTCGATCAGGGCACGGAAGCGCTCGTGGTAGCGGCGGCGTTCGGCGCGCACCTGCTTGTTCTTCTCGGGGCTCAGGTGGTGCATGGAGCGGAAGAAGATCGAGGCGTCGTCGAGGTTGTCGATGGTGGTGACCACGACGTCCGCGGCGGCCTCCCGGACGCGCTGCTCGACCGGGGCGTCCGCGTCCGCGATGGCGTCGAGACGCTCCTGCTGGACGCGGAGCATACGGGCGTACACCTCGTGCAGGAGGTCGTCCTTGGAGCCGAAGTAGTGGTAGAGCGCGCCCTTGGTGACGCCGGCCGCCTCCACGATCTCCTGCACCGACGTGCGGTCGTAGCCGTGGTCGGCGAAGAGCCGGGTGGCGGCGGCCAGCAGCCGCTGCGGGACGGGCGTGCCGTCACCGTCCGTCGTCCTGGCCACTTCCGCCACCTGCCTTTCGTTTCACTGACTGTCCTGTGGACGGGAACGCAACTCCCGCCGGAGGATCTTCCCACTTGTCGTCTTCGGCAGCTCCGCCAGGATCTCCACCTCACGCGGGTATTTGTACGCGGCGAGCCGCTCCTTGCAGTACGCGGTCAGTTCGGCGGCGTCCGTGTCACCGCCGGGACGCAGGCTGACGTACGCCTTGACGCTCTCCCCGCGGTAGCTGTCGGGCACGCCGAGGACGGCCGCCTCGCGCACGGCCGGGTGGGAGTAGAGGACGTCCTCGACCTCGCGCGGCCAGACCTTGAAGCCGGACGCGTTGATCATGTCCTTCTTGCGGTCGACGACGTAGAGCCAGCCGGCCGGATCCATGAAGCCGATGTCCCCGGTGCGCAGTTCACCGCCGGGGAAGGCCTTTGCGGTGGCCTCGGGGCGGTTCCAGTAGCCGGGGACCACCTGCGGCCCGGAGACGACGATCTCGCCGTGCTCCCCGAACGGGACCTCCCGGCCGCGTTCGTCCAGGATGCGTACGACCGTCTGGGGGCCCGGGACACCGACGGCGAGGGTGCCGGAGACGGGGTCGACCGGGGCCTCCTGGCCCGGCGGCACGGAGGCGCAGGGGGCGGTGCACTCGGTGAGGCCGTAGCCGTTGTGGAGGTAGGGGCCGAAGGCGGCGCGGAACTTCTCGACGAGCGCCGGGGGCAGCGGCGCGCCGCCCGAGGAGATCAGCCGGAAGGAGTCGAAGTGGGCGCGCGTCACCGAGGGGTGGGCGGCGAGCGCCATGAACGCCGTGGAGGGGCCGACCGTGTACGCGGGGCGGTGTTCGGCGAAGGCGTCGAGGACCACGCCCGCCTCGAAGCGGTAGGCGAGCGCGAGGGTGCCCGCGTTGGCGACGCACGCGGCGAGCTGGGCGACCATGCCGGTGATGTGGAAGAGCGGCGCCAACGCGAAGTAGCAGGCGCCTTCCGGGATTCCGCCGCCGGTGCGCTGGCGTTCCGCGTTGTAGGTGATGTTGCCGTGGGTGTTCATGGCGCCCTTGGGGGTGCCGCTCGTGCCGGACGTGTAGCTGATGAGGGCGGTGTCCTCGGGGCCGAGTTCGCGTTCGGCCGGGGCGGGGAGCCCCTGGCGGGCGACCGCCACCAGGTCGTCGGCGTCGGCGGGGACCGGCAGGCGTGCGAAGTCCAGGACCCGGGGGTCGTCGCGACTCTGGAGGTCGAGCTGGCAGGCGGTGAGCACGATCCGCACCGGCGAGCCCGCCGCCGTGTCGCGCAGATACGTCTCCCAGGCGCGGTCCGCGCAGATCAGCGCGGTCACGTCGGCGTCCGTGAGGACGTGGCGGACCTCCGCGGACTTGTACATGGGGTTGACGGGCACCACCGTCGCGCCCGCCTTCCAGGCGCCGAGGAGCGCGATCACGAAGTGCGGGGTGTTCTGGAGGAGGATCGCGACACGCTCGCCCCGTGCCAGGCCGCGCGCGGCGAGGTGGCCGGCGACGGAGTCGCTGAGGGCGTCGGTCTCGCGGTAGCTCAGGCGGCCGTCGAAGTAGGCGAGGGCGGTGTGCTCGGGGGCCCTCGCGACGGCGGCGCGGAAGGCGTGGACCACGGTGGGGGCGGGGCTCACGGGGCCGCGCTGGGCTTCGTTGAGGCGGGCGAGCCAGGGCTTGGCGGCGTAGATCGAACCGTGCGCGTCCGCTGAGGATCCGGTATATCCGGTCACCGCCGCGTCGCCTCCCACTTCTGCTGGATGTGGTTCATGCCGGTCAGCCACTTGTCGGGGGTGGCGGCGCGGGCCTGGTAGTACGCGGCGACCTCGGGGTGCGGCAGGATCAGGAAGCGGTCGTCTGCCATGCCCGCGAAGAGCGCGGCGGCGACGGCGTCCGGTTCGATCGCGGTGGGGGCGAGCACGAGGTCGCCCGCGGTGCCGGTGGCGGCGAGCATGTCGGTGCGCACGCCCTGCGGGCAGATCGCGTGGACCTTCAGGCCGCGGTGGCGGTAGGTGAGCGAGAGCCATTCGGCGAAGGCATACGCGCCGTGCTTGGTGACGCTGTAGGGGGCGGCGCCGATCATGGTGAGCAGGCCGGCCGCGGAGACGGTGGAGATGAAGCGGCCCTCGCCGCGCTCCAGCCAGCCGGGCAGCAGGGCTTGCGCCGCGCGCACGTGCGCCATGACGTTGACGTCCCAGGCCGCGGCCCAGACCTCCTCGGGCGCGGCCTCGGTGCCGCCGGAGCCGAGCCCGGCGTTGGCGCAGTACACGTCGACCGAGCCGCCGAGCGCCTCGGTGGCCCGCTCCACCATTTCCGAGGCGTCGCCGGGGACCGCTGTGCCGCCCACCTCGTCGGCGACGGCCTGCGCCTTGGCGCCGTCGAGGTCGTTGACGACGACGCGTGCCCCCTCGGCGGCGAAGCGGCGGGCGAGCGCGGCTCCTATCCCGCCCCCGGCACCGGTGACGACGACTCCCTTGTCCCGCAGGCTCTCCACGACCGGTCTCCTTCGACATCGGGCTCCACCACGGACGGCGCTCGCGGCCCGTCCGTCCCGGCAGACTAACCAGTCGGTATGTCGGGGCGAAAGGGGGCCGGGCTGTTCCGCACTGGCCGACGCCCGGTGGCGCGGGGTGGGGCAAGCCCCACCTGGGAGCTGGGTGCCTGCCGGATGGTGGCCGTGGCCCCGCGTACGGAATTGTGATCTTCCGTCGGCCCGAGTTGGGCCGGGTCAAGCGGATCAAGGAGACACGACATGCCCCGCACGGCACCGCGAAGGGTCCCGCTCCTGCTGGTCACGGCGGCGGGGACGGCGGCCCTTCTCGCACCCGCGGCCGCGCAGGCGGCGCCCAGGCCCGCCGACCCCGTCGCGGCGATCGAGCGCGCCGCCCACCCCTTGCGCTCGACCGACCCCGGCGGCGGCACGAAGGATCTGCGGCCCCTGGGCAGGATGGTGGGCGACGCCTCGGTGGTGGGTCTTGGCGAGGCCACCCACGGTTCCCACGAGTTCTTCACGATGAAGGAGCGCGTCTTTCGCTACCTCGTGGAGGAGAAGGGCTTCACCTCCTTCGCGCAGGAGGTCAGCTGGACGACCGGCCTGCGGTTCGACGCGTATGTGCGGGGCGGCGGTGGCGATGTCCGCGAGCTCGTCCACCGCGAGCTGGCGAAGACGCCCTGGGACACCGAGGAGTACGTCCACCTGCTGCGCTGGATGCGCGCGTACAACGCCGAGCACCCGCACCGCCAGGTGCGTTTCATGGGCAACGACCTCAACTACCCCGAACTCGGCCGCGAGGTGTTCGACGGCGTGGAGGAGTACGTCCGCGCGCACGAGCCCGACCTGCTGCCGGAGATCACCAGCCGCTACGCGCCGATGCGGCGCCTCGCGGACGGCGATGCCTACATGGGCCGGCCCCTGAAGGAGCGCCAGGAGCTTGCGGAAAAGGCGCGCGAGGCCCTCGACCTGCTGAGGAAGCGCCGACCCGACGGTGGCGACCGTAAGTTCACCTGGGCGCTCCAGCACGCCCGGTCCCTGTCGCAGACCGCCGCCATCTACGCCTTCCCCCTGGACACGCCCGAGGGCCAGAAGGACGCCATGCTGTACCGCGACCGCCTCATGGCGGCGAACACCGCGTGGTGGCAGCGGCACACCGGCGACAAGGTGCTCCTCTCGGCCCACAACGCCCATGTCGCGTACGAGAGCCACGACCCGCGCTACCCGAAGATGCAGGGCGCCTTCCTGCGGGACAGGCTCGGCAAGCGGTATGTGAGCCTCGGGTTCACCTTCGACCGGGGGTCGTTCATGGCCCAGGGCCCCGACAACGGCGCGTGGAAGTCCTTCACGGTGGGCCCCGCGACGCGCGGCATGAACGAGCACACGCTCGACAAGGTGCGCCACGACGACTACTTCGTGGACATGCGCTCCCTGCCGAAACCGACTCGCGCCTGGCTGAGCGAGGCACGGGTGACCCGCAGCATCGGCTCCGGCTGGCCGGACGGACCGTACAAGATCCGCCTCGCGCCCTCGCACGACATCCTCATCCATCTGCACCGCGTCACCGCGGCTCACCGCAGCGCGGCGCCGGCCGGGAGCGGCGACTGACCTGACGCGCGGGGGATGGCCAGGTGGCTCGCGCGGCAGGACCATACGGGCGTGGAGCCCTACTGGGAACTGACCTTCGACGCCGACGGCGACGTCGACACCGCGCAGCGCGAGGCGCTGCTGTCCGGCACGGAGCGCGAGAGCGTCACCGACCTGCTGGTCTTCGCGCACGGCTGGAACAACGACAAGAAGGACGCCCGCAAGCTGTACCGGCGCTTCTTCGCCCCCTTCGCGCGCCTGGCCGCGCCCGAGGTGCGTCTCGGGTACGTCGGCGTGCTGTGGCCCGCCATCCGCTTCCCCGACGAGCCGATCCCCGACTTCGACCCCTCGGCAGCCGCCACCGCGACCGCCGTCGCCGCGCCCGTGCTCGACGCGGCCACCCGGCAGGCCCTCGACCGCGCCTTCCCCGGCCACGGCCCCACGCTCGACCGGATCGCCGAGCTGCTCGCGGAGCGCTCCGATGTCCCCTCCCGGGTCTACGAGTTCGGGCGGCACGTCCGTGAGCTGGTCTCCCTGCGCGAGACGAGCCCGGCCCGCAACCTCGGCGAGGACCTGGGCGCGGGCGAGCCCGCCATGCTCACCGACGACGCCGTCCAGGTCTGCGAGGTGCTGGCCGCCGCGTCCCGCGCGGAGACCGGACGGCCCGAACGGCTCGCTGACGTACGCGAGCGGGTGTGGGACGGGGCTTACGAGCTGCTGCGGCAGGGCGCCTACTTCGCGATGAAGCGCCGGGCGGGCGCGGTCGGCCAGCTGGGCCTCGGCCCGGCGATCGGCCTGCTCAGCGCCGACGTGCCCCGCGTCAGGGTGCATCTGATCGGGCACAGCTTCGGCGCCAGGCTCGTCTCGTACGCGCTGCGCGGCATGCCCGCGGACGTGCGCGCGGTGAAGTCGGTGACGCTGCTCCAAGGGGCCTTCTCGCACTACGCGTTCGCCGAGCGGCTGCCGCACGACCGCTCGCGCGGCGGCACCCTGCGCGGTGTGCAGCACCGCGTCGACGGCCCTCTCGTGTCCTGCTACTCGCGCCACGACGACGCCCTGGGACGGCTCTACCCACTCGCGTCGAAGCTGTCCGGCGACTCGACGAGCTTCCTGCACCTGTGGGAGCGGTGGGGCGCCATCGGATACGGCGGCATCCGGGCCGTGGACGGCGCCAAGGGCATCAGGCTCGGCGAGGCCATGCCCGCCGAGGGGTGCGTCAGCGTGGACGCGGCGTCGGTGGTGCGGCGCGGCGGCCCGCCCGCCGGCGCGCACAGCGACGTATGCCATGAGGAGCTGGCACGTGCCGTGTGCGCCGCCGGGCGGATCCCCCTCGCCTGATAGCGCGCCGGTGAGGGTGTCCCGGCCTACTCGCGGTGCCGGGGGAACTCGACGATCTGCTGGTAGGTGGGGCGGTTCTGCCACTGGACCGGCTTGTGCGTGATGCCGCCGAGCGCGCGGTGGACGATCGCGTCCGCGCACCACTGGTCGCCCGCCTCGCACGCGTCGTCGCCGGGGTAGACCTCGGTGGCGGGCTTGGCGACGGCCTGCGCGAGGGTGGTGAGGAGGGTGTCGCGGCAGGCGTCGAGCTTGCCGTCACCGCAGTAGGTGTGGGCCAGTTCGCCCTTGACCGGCTGCCCGAGGACCTTGCGCAGATCCTTGTCGGCGTAGCCCCACCAGCCGTACTGGAAGGCCGAACCGGCGTGTGCCCCGGTGGGGCCGTGGCCCGCGGAGGGCGCCTCGTCGGTGGACAGCTGCGCGGTCAGCGCGTCGTACAGCTCCTTGCCCATGCCCGGCTTGAACTCGCCCTCGATGAGCAGCGGCCACCAGGCGTCCATGACGCGTACGGCGTCCGGATGGGCGTACGTCCTGGAGCCCGCGGCGGTCTGGTTGCGCTGGGCGCCCGCCTTGCGCCACGCCTCCAACTGCTCCACGGCCTTGGCGAGTCGCGGGTCGGTGACCGGTTTGCTCCGCACCACCTTCAGCAGCTCGGGCAGCACCTGCTCGCCGCGCAGATCGGTGACGGCGGCCTCGGACATGGCGCGCGTCAGCGAGGCGCGGGTGACACCGCCCGCCTCCGTGAGCTTTTTGACCCGCCCGTCGAGCAGGTCACCGCGGTGCACGGCGCTGTGGCCGAAGCCCGCCGTGCTGAAGTCCTTCGCCTGTTTGTTGTTCCAGGAGATGTAGTAGTCCTGGTTGACGGACTGGGGGTGTTCGGCGGGCGGGGTCTGCGCCGAGGTGTTGTTCTCCGGGTCGAAGTCCCGCCATTCGTAGGCCTGTTGGCCCTTGACCGGCAGCGCGGGGTCGACGCTGTCGGCGCGCTCGGGGTTGGCGCCGCTGTTGTAGTAGGCGATGTCGCGCGAGTCGGTGTAGAACCAGTTGAAGGCGTAGCTGATGTGCTGCGCCGCCTTCTTGAAGGTCGCCGCGTCCCTGACGTACGAGGGGTCGTTCAGCATCTGGAAGCCGATGATCGAGTCGGCCTCGTGGCGGTAGGTGGAGCGCAGCGAGACGTAGGCAACGGGCTTGGCATCGACGGTCGCGCGGTGCGTGACGATGCCGTACTTGGTGCGCCAGACCTGCATGCGGTAGGAGCCAGCGGCCGTGGAGTCGGCGAGCGTCGGCTTCCAGGCGTTCTTGCGCTCCAGCTTCTCCATCGGCTTGCACGTGCCCCGGTACAGATAACCGGTGGACTGCTTGGTGGGCGTGCCGCCGCCCGGCTCGCACAGCTCGACGGCGTACGTGTCCGTGATGTCCTGCCCGGCGGACGTCGCCGACCAGGCGTAGTCCTGGCCGCGCCCCAGCTGGACGTACATCCCGACACCCGCGAAGGAGACACCGCGCGCGCTGATGCCGGGCCCCTGGAGCTCCTGCTGCATGAGGAGCTGGGGCGCGAAGTAGCCGGTCTGGGGGCCGAAGACGGCGATGGGGTGCCCGCTCGCGGTGTGCTTGCCGGAGACGAGCAGGGCGTTCGACATGCCCTTCTTGTGGCTGCCGGGCCGGAAGAGGTCCGAGGGCAGGACGCCCTTGTCGTACATGCCCTGGAGCGGCTTGAGCTTCTTGGGAGCCCGCACTGGATCCTTGGCGCCGCTCTTCGCGCCGCCCTCGCGGTCGTACACCAGCTGCTCGCGCTCGACCGAGCCCGGGTCGGGCATGGCCGTGCCGCGCGCCTTCTCGGGCTTGCCCGCGTACGGGAAGCTCGTGCCGTCGTGGACGGTCTGGACGGCCTCGGGGTCGTTGCGGGCGCGGAAGGACTCCCAGACCTTCGTGCCCTTCTCGACGCCGTACTTCTCCTGGGACTTCAGGAGGGAGAGGGCGGACTCGACCTCTCCGCCGCCGCCGTTGCCGAAGAGCCCGCCGACGACCGAGGCCAGCGCGATCATGTCGGTGACCTTGAAGGGCTCTATCTCGCCGATGTTGGTGATCGCGTCGATCTTGCCGGTGAGGACGTACTCGCCGGGGAAGTAGCGGCCGTTCTTCGCCTTCACGCGGTAGGCGTTGAGCCCGTCGACGTAGGCCTGCGCGTCCTCCATCGCCCGCTCGCCGCGCTCGCCCCCCGTCGCCCTGATGTACTCGACCTGCTTCTCCAGATCCTTCTCCGTGTACGGGGCCTGCGGCCAGAACTGCTGCTCAAGGCCCTGATTGGCGAGTGCCCCGCCCGCGAACGAGGTCAGTTGGCCCCGGCCGATGTGCCGGAACAGGTCGATGAGCCAGAGCCGGTCCTGCCCGGCCGCGAAGCCCGCGCCGAACTCGGTTCCGTAGCGCGTGGTTCCTTTGATGTGCGGGATGCCGTACTTCTTGTCGCGCGTGATCGTCACGTCGTCGCGCGGTTTGGTGACCGAGGCGATCTGGCCGTCGGGCACCCCGAAGGAGGCGTCGCCGAAGAAGTCTGTGAGACGGTCGTCGGTGAGAGAGGGGTAGCCGGACGACAGTGCGTCGTAGGGACCCAACTGGTCGTTCGCGTGGGCGGGTTGGGTGCCGAGGAGGCGGTGTGCGAGGATCTCGGCGAGTGTCGCGTTGCCGTTGGCGCCGGGGGGCAGGATGTCCGCGCACCGGCCCTCGCAGTAGTCGGCGCTCTGCTCGGCGGTCTCGGCGGCGGGCTCGCGCGGCGTTGCCCCCGCCCCCGGCAGGGGCGCCACCAGACAGGCGCCGAGCGCGAGCGCCGCTCCCGCCGTGAGCGTTCTGAGTCTGACGTCGCGTCGTCGCATGGCTGCTCCTCCGGGTTCTGCGGAAGGCCGATGCGGCGGAGGTTACTGGCGAGCCGATGAACTCGAAAGATGAACAACCTTCGCCTTTTCGGAATCACCACAACGCGCCCCCTTCCCGGGCGCATCAGACCAGCTCGGGCGGGCAGGCGAAGAACGGTCGCCTCGAAAGGGAGCCGATTCGCGTGTCGATACGTCTACTCGGCGACGTCGTTTCGACTTCGACTCGACTGCGACGCCGGCAGATACGGAACACGGGGTACCAGTTCGCAAGTACGTGTGACGGAGGTGCAGGGCGATGGCCGGATTCCGGAGTCTCGCGAGACAGGTGCGTGATCCGCAGAGCGATCTGGCGCTGCGGCGCTATTCGCTGCGCAAGTGCCTGGAGAGGTTCGCCCCCTATGGGCACCGGGCGACCTGGGACCATCTGTGTTCCCGGGCGGGCTTCGGGCCCGAGGACAGGTCACCGGATCCGGCGCGGCTGGTGGCCGCGCTGGAGGAGTTGGAGGCGGCTCGGGCGGTCTGGCTCGCCTACGAGGCGGAGTTCGCCGAGCGCCGCCGCAGGGAGAAGCACGACGGGCTCAGGCGCCCCGGCAGCGAGGACGACTGGCACCGCCGCACCTGGGGCGGCTGCGGGGTCGCCTGGTGCGACGATCCCGGGGTGCACCCCCGGGCCCCCCTCGCCGTAGTGCTGCGCCGCCTGATCGCGGCGCTGGAGAGGGAGCCGGGCGCGTCGTGCCCCGTCTGCGGGGACACCTATCTGGTGTGGAAGCGCGGCCTCGCGCACAAGCCGTCCTCCGGCGCGGTCTGCACGGGCTGCGGCATCGTCGTGCCCGCCCCCGTGCTCACACCGGACGCGGTGGCGCGTGCGCGGGCGCGGATCCTGCGGCCGCTGGTCACGGCGTGAGGGAGGGAGCGGTCAGGGTGTGGCCACGCCGGTGTGTATGGCGAGTTTGAACTGGGCGTGCGTCAGCGGCGTGGCGAGCTTCACGTCTCCCACGCCGCGTGCCGAGATCTTCAGCCCGACGGGCGTGCCGGGGTGGACGAACATCTGCCAGACGTACGACCGGAACTGACCGCCCCTAGTGGGCGCGGAGTCGGTCGTGGCGGTCGAGTCGTAGCCGGTCGTCAGGTTCAGCGGGTCGCGGACGAAGCGGCTGCGGTACTCGGTGGGGCCGCCGGCGGGCTGCCAGAAGACCAGCGCGGAGAGTACGCCCCAGCCGTCGTGGCTCGGCCATATCAGCCCCGAGCGGGCGTGCGGGAAGGCGGCGGGGCCTGTGCCGCCCTTGCCCGGGTCGTGCATGCGCCACGGGTCGTACGATTCCGCCGCCTCCCCGTACGGGAAGCGCACGAGGTGGTAGCCGTCGCTGTCGTACTTGATGGCCTGCGGCCCGTGCTGTGCGGCGTCCCACTTCAACGAGCAGATGGCGACGGACATCGGCCCTCCCCCTGAGTGATGTCGTGTGGTGCCTCTGTTCTCTCTTGTACTACGCGTGGGCCCGGCGCACTACGTGTTGGCCCGGCGCACTACGCCTTGGGGCGGCGCTCCACCAGCAGGCGGGAGCCGGTGAGGCGTTCGCCGAAGACGTCGTCGGGGTTGGAGAGCACGCACGTCTCCAGGGAGAGGCAGCCGCAGCCGATGCAGTCGGTGAGGTGGTCCCGCAGCCGGCCCAACTGCTTGATGCGCTCGTCCAGTTCCGCGCGCCAGTGCTCCGAGAGGTGCGCCCAGTCCTCGCGGTTGGGCGTGCGCTCCTCGGGCAGCGAGTCAAGGGCCTCGCGGATCGTGGCGAGCGGGATGCCGACGCGCTGGGAGGCGCGGATGAAGGCGACGCGGCGCAGCGTGTCCCGGTGGTAGCGGCGCTGGTTGCCCGAGGTGCGGCGGCTGGTAATGAGGCCCTTGGACTCGTAGAAGTGCAGGGCGGAGACGGCGGCGCCGCTGCGGGCCGACAGCTGGCCGACCGTGAGTTCGTGGACCTTCTCTGGGATCTGGGGCACGTGGCGAACCCTAATGGCTGGTCCGTTGACACGCGTCGGCACACCCAGCATGCTGAGCAAGCGCTTAGTCGCAGCTACTGAGGACTTGATCGCACACGTCTAGGAGGGCCAGGGACATGGCGGAGCCGAGGATCTTCACGTCGGCCGGGGAACTGCGCGCCGGGGTCGGCGAGCAGCTGGGGTACAGCGACTGGCTGGAGATCGACCAGAAGCGGATCGACCTCTTCGCCGACGCCACGGGCGACCACCAGTGGATCCACGTCGACGCGGAGAAGGCGGCGGCCGGCCCCTTCGGGACGACCATCGCGCACGGCTATCTGACCCTGTCCCTGCTGCCGAGCCTGGTGCCGCAGATCATGCGCGTCGAGGGGATGAGGATGGGCATCAACTACGGCACGGAGAAGGTCCGTTTCCCCTCCCCCGTGCCGGTCGGCTCCCGGCTGCGGGCGACCGCCGAACTCATGGACGTGACGCCCACGAAGGACGGCGGCGTGCAGGTGACGGCGCGGGTGACCGTGGAGCGCGAGGGGTCCGACAAGCCGGCGTGCGTGGCGGAGTCGGTGTCGCGCTACTACTTCTGAGCTACTTCTGCGCCTGCTCGGTGCGGGCGCCCACCATCCGCAGCACGAGGTCGGCGTAGAGCGCGCCGACCTCGTCGGGTGTGCGGCGCCCGGCCACGTTGAACCAGCGGGCCACGTCGATGCAGAGGGAGAGCACGGCGAGCGTGGTGCCCGGCACGTCGGGGACGTCGAACTCCCCCGCCCGCACACCGTCGTTGATGATGTTCCGGACCGCCGCGTCCGACTCGCGGCGCAGCGCGACGATCTCCGTGCGGTGCTCGTCGCCGAGCGCGTCCAGCTCGTACTGCACCACGCGCGCGGTCGTGTGGTGGGCGGCGTGCCAGCCGACGAAGGAGCGCACGGCCGCCGCGAGCCGGTCGGCCGCGCTGCCCTCGCCGTCCGCCGCGGTGCGCAGGATGGTGAGGGCCTTGTCGTGGCCGATCCTGCTGATGCGGTGGAGCAGCTCTTCCTTGGTCTTGTAGTGGATGTAGAGCGCGGCGGGGCTCATGCCCGCGCGGCCCGCGATGTCGCGGGTCGTCGTCGCGTGGTAGCCGCGCTCGGCGAAGGCCTCGACGGCGGCGATCAGCAGCCGCCTGGCCGCGTCGGGGCTGACCTCGCCCCACGGCTGCTCCTCGACGCCGGTCTCCTCCGCCGCGCTCATGTCCACTCCTTAGCCTTTTCGGGAGGGACACCATACCCCTGATGGTGAGCAAGCGCTTAGGGAGCCGCTCGGCGGATCAGGCGACGGGCTTGAAAGGGTCGTGTTCGGCGAGGATCTTCTCCAGGCGGGCCTGGTCGACGCGGCTGACGATCTGGTCGGCCTCCTGCCGGTCCCTGACCACCTTGGCCAGCGTGAACGCGGACGTCGTCAGATACAGGACGGAGACGGCGAGGAAGGCGCGGATCCAGCCGCTGACATCGAGGCTGTAGATGCCGACCGAGGTCGCACCGAGGGCGATGGCGAACGACGCGACGGCCTGGCCGTAGTAGGCGGTGGTGCTCTGCTGCTTGACCGGAGTCTCACTCATGGCCCCAGCCTGGACGGCGAGGGAGCCCGCCACATCCGCTCCCGTACTCAACTCACGTACTCAGACGGCTGGTCCACAGCCGCTCTCAGAACGCGGATACGCCCGTCAGCGCGCGGCCGATGACCAGCTTCTGGATCTGGCTCGTGCCCTCGTAGAGCGTCATCACGCGGGCGTCGCGCAGCAGCTTGCCCGCCGGGTACTCGTCTATGTAGCCGTAGCCGCCGAAGACCTGGAGGGCGTTGTTGGCGGCGCGCACGGCGGCCTCCGAGGCGAACAGTTTGGCCTTGGAGGACTCCGTGGCGAAGGGCTGCCCGCGGTCGATGAGGTCGGCGACCCGCCAGGTGAGCAGGCGCGCGGCGTCCACGTCCACCGCGATGTCGCTGATCAGCTCCTGGATCAGCTGGTGGTGGGCGATGGTCCTGCCGAACTGCTCGCGCTCTCCGGCGTACGTCACCGCCGCGTCCAGCGCGGCCTGTGCGATGCCCACACAGCCCGCGGCCACCGACATGCGGCCCTTGGCCAGCGCCGACATGGCGACGGAGAAGCCCTTGCCCTCGGGCGCCAGCATCGCCGACGCGGGGACGCGGACGTCCTCGAGGACCAGCTCGGCGGTGGCCTGGCCGCGCAGGCCGAGCTTGCCGTGGACGGTGCGGCGGCCCAGGCCCGGGGTGTCGGCGGGCACGAGGAAGGCGGAGACGCCCTTGTGTCCGGGGGTGTCGTTCGTCCGCGCGAAGAGCAGCACGACATCGGCCCAGGTGCCGTTGGTGATGAACATCTTGGAGCCGTTGATCACGTAGTCGTCGCCGTCGCGCACGGCCTTCGTCGAGAGGTTGCCCGCGTCGGATCCGGTGCCGGGCTCGGTGAGCCCGAAGCAGCCGACGTACTCGCCGGAGGTGAGGCCCGGCAGCCACTGCCGCTTCTGCGCCTCGCTGCCCCAGGCAGCGATGGTCTTGGCGACGAGCCCCAGCGAGACCGACACGATGCCGCGCACGGAGGAGTCACCACGGCCCAGCTCCTCGGTGACCAGGCAGTACGCGAGGTGGTCGCCGCCGGAGCCGCCGTACTCCTCGTCGATGGTGAGGCCGAGGAAGCCGACATCGCCGAGCTTCTTCACCAGGGCCCGGTCGACGCTCTCGGCGCGGTCCCAGGCAATGACGTGCGGGGTGATCTCGCGCGCGACGAAGTCCTCGGCCAGCTGCCGGACGGCGGTCTGCTCCTCGCTCAGCTCCAGGTTCATCGTGGGCACCTCTTCGCGTCGGGTTACGTCGAGTTACATAGCTTTTAAATTAGCACTGCTAGTTTCCTGCGGCAGCCCTACTATGTGCCGCATGGCCCGACCGCGCAAGCCCCTCCTCAGCCGAGAACGCATCGTCGAGACGGCGCGCGCCCTCGTGGACGCGGAGGGTCTGGCGGCGGTCTCCACCCGCCGTCTCGCCGCCGAGCTGGGGGTCAGCGGGCCGTCCCTCTACAACCACTTCCGCACCAAGGACCAGATCCTGGAGGCGGTCGCCGACTCGGTGAGCGCGCAGGTCGACCTGTCGATGTTCGACGCCTCCGACAACCGCGACTGGCGTACGGCGCTGCACGACTGGGCGGTCTCCTACCGGGCCGCGCTCACCCGGCACCCGAACATCGTTCCGGTCCTCGCCCAGGGCCCCGGCCGCCGCCCGGCGGGACTGCGGCTCGCGGACGCGATGTTCGGGGCGATGGTCGACGCGGGCTGGCCTGCCGCGCAGGCCACGTCGGTCGGCGCGCTGATGCGGTACTTCATCATGGGCTCGGCGCTCGGCTCCTTCGCGGGCGGTTTCGTGGGCGACGAGACGGCGTACGACCCGTCGGACTACCCCCACCTGGGCCAGGCCCACCTCCTGGCCGACCGCCAGCAGCTCATCGACGCCCGCGCCTTCGAGACGGGCCTCAGGGCACTGCTGGACGGGCTGGCGCTGCAGTTCGAGCAGATGTCGGCCGCGTCGGACGTTTGACAGTGACGCAGGGGCAACCTCCCAGCATGACGGCGGGGCCGGACGGGCTGGACCAAGCTCGAACGCGCGCCGGTCAGCCGTTCACGATGCGCTCCACCGCCGCGGTGATCAGCTCCTCCCGTTCGGCCTCCGAGAGGACGTCCGGCAGCGTCAGCTGTTCCACGATGAGCCAGTTGAAGGTCAGGTAGAGCAGCCGCACGGCGGTCGCGTCGCCGGGCAGGCCGGAGGTCTCGTGGTAGGCCACGTTGGCGTCGAGGTCGGCACGGACGCGGTCGGTGAGGACGGCGCGCAGCTCGGGTCGCCTCGTCGCCTCGAGGCGCAGTTCGAGCAGGGCGAGGTAGCCGGTGCGGAAGCCGCCGACCCGGCCGAGGACGTCCCGCATCAGCGACGCGTACGTCTCCTTGTCCGGCTTGGCGGTGCGCTGGCGCTCGATCTCCTCCGCGCTGGGCTGGAGCCGTTCGTAGACCCGGGCGGCGGCCTGGGTGAGCAGGTCGTCGCGGTTGCCGAAGTAGTTGGAGGCCGTGCCGGTGGGCACGCCGGCCTGCGTGTCGACCGCCCGGAAGGTCAGCCCCCTGGCGCCTTCGCCCGCCAGCACCTCGATGGCGGCATCGACCAGGGCCGCACGCCGTTCGTCGTTCCTTCGCACCATTGACGCCACTCCATCCGTAGCACTATATACCAACCACTACGAGCAGAGTACTATAGAGGGGTGGCCGTGGGGCATGTGACGGATGCGTGGGACAGCGGGCCCCACAGCGAGCCCCGCGTCCGGGAGTTCGCCGCACAGGTGCTGCGCGGTCACGCCCAGGTCACCTTCCTGCCGAGCGCGGCCGGGGGCGCGCTCTTCTGCGTCGCGCTCTTCGCGGCGGGCTCGGCGTACGCGCTCTACGCCCTGGCCGGCACCGCCGTGGGCACCGCCACCGCATGGCTCCTCGGCGCGGACCGCGCCCGCTTGCGGACGGGCCTCGAAGGGTTCAACGCCTGTCTGACGGCGCTGTGCTGCGCGGTCTTCCTCGGCGCGTGGCACTTGTCGACCGCCCTGCTCGCGGTGGCGGGCAGCGTGGTCGTCACCGTCGTGACCGCGGCCGTCGTCAACCTCCTCGGCACCTGGGGACTGCCCTCGCTCACGCTGCCGTTCTGCCTGGTCGCGAGCGCCATGACCATCGCCGCGCCCGGCTTCCCGCGGATCTGGCACCACGGCGAGGGCATCGCGGCCCTTCCCCTCGCGGCGACGGGCCCGACGACGCCCGGTCCGGCCGAGCTGGCGCGCGGGTTCCTCGCCGGATTCGCCGAGATCTTCTTCATGCCGCAGTGGTACGTGGGCGCCCTCCTGCTCGCCGGTCTCCTCGTCGCGAGCCGTCGCGCGGCGGGCGTGGCATGCCTGGGCAGCGCGGTCGGGACCGGCACGGCGTGGGCACTGGGCGCCCCCGCCGCGCGGATCGCCGACGGCACGATGGGATACAACTCCGTGCTCGTCGCCCTCGCCCTGTGCGGCGTCTTCCTGCCCGTGCGGGCGGCGACGCTCGCGTACGCGCTCGTGGGCGCCGCCACCGCGACGGTGGCCGGGGCGGCGGTGGCGGCCCTGGCCGCGCCCGTGGGTGGGCACGCCTTCACCTGGCCGTTCGTGCTGACGACGCTGGTGTTCCTGGCGGGGGCCAAGTCCTTTCCGCGGCTGAGCGATCCGGGCTGCCGGAAGCTCGGCGATCCGGGCTGCCGGAAACGCGACTGAGGCTCCCGCCCGCGCCTCAGAAGACGATCAGCGCCCGGCCGCCCTTGCCCGCGACCATGTGCGCGAAGGCCGCCGGGATGTCGTCGAGACCGATCCGGTCGGTCACCAGGACGCCCAGGTCGAGGCGGCCCGCCCGGATGTGCCCCGCCAGGACCGGCAGGTCCACCGCCGGATCGCAGTTGCCGTACACACAGCCCGACAGGGTCCTGCCCCAGTGGAAGAGTTCCAGGGCGTTGAAGGTGACCCGCTGGTCCTTGCCGCCGATGCCCACCACCGTGGTGCGCCCGCCGCGCCGCGTGGACTCCCACGCCGTGCGGATCGTCACCGCGCGGCCCACGCACTCCACGGCCACGTCGACGCCCTGGCCGCCGGTGAGCGCCCGGATCTCGCGGGCCGTCTGCTCCGAGGCGACCACGTAGTCGGTGGCGCCCGCCGAACGCGCGAGCCCCTCCTTCTCCGGGGAGACATCGACCGCGATGATCCGCGAGGCACCGGCGATCCGGGCCGCCTGCAAGGTGGCGAGGCCGACCCCGCCGACCCCGTACACCGCGACCGTCTCGCCCTCGCGAACCCTCGCCGAGTGGTGCACGGCGCCGTACCCGGTCAGGACGGCGCAGCCGAGGAGGGCCGCGTCGGTGAGCGGGACGCCGTCGGGCACCGGCAGGACGCAGTCGGCCGCGACGACGGTCTCCTCGGCGAACGCGGCGACGTTCAGGCCGGGGTGCAGCTCCGTGCCGTCCGGCCGCCTGGCGTAGACGTCGGCGGCGCCCGCGAGGGCGTTCGCGCAGAGCCACACCTCGCCGATCGAGCAGGCGTGACAACCGCCGCAGGACGGCGCCCAGTTCAGGACGACGCCGTCACCGGGGGCGACCGCCGTGACGCCCTCGCCGACGGAGACGACGGTGCCCGCGCCCTCATGGCCGAGGACGGCGGGCACCGGGACCCGCATCGTGCCGTTGGACAGGGACAGGTCGGAGTGGCAGACCCCGGCGGCGGCGAGGCGCACGCGGACTTGGCCGGGCCCCGGCTCCGGCAGGTCGATGTCGGCGATCTCCAGCGGGGAGCCGACGGCGGGGAGGATGGCGGCGCGGACCACGTTCACGTACTCCTTGGGAAAGCTCGGGGAACTCGGGGAAGCGGACGGAGGCGGAGCTGAGCGGGGGCTCAGAACTGCAGGGACTTCGTCTGCAAGTACTCCGCGAGGCCGTGCGCGCCCAGCTCGCGGCCGACGCCCGACTGCTTGTAACCGCCGAAGGGGGCGAGGGGGTTGAAGCCGCCGCCGTTGATGTCGACCTGGCCGGTATCCATGCGCCGGGCGAAGGCGACCGCCTCGGCGTCGTCGGCCGCCCACACCGCGCCCGCCAGGCCGTACACCGTGCCGTTGGCGATGCGCAGGGCATCGTCCTCGTCCTCGTACCGGATGAGGGAGAGGACCGGGCCGAAGATCTCCTCCTGGGCGATGGTCATCTCCGGGGTGACATCGGCGAAGACGGTCGGCTGGACGTAGTAGCCCTGCTCCTTGGGCGACTCGGGGCCGCCCGCCACGATCCTGGCGCCCTCCTGGACGCCCTTCTCGATGTAACCGCGCACCCGCTCCTGCTGCTTGGCGTTGACGAGCGGGCCGATGCGGGGGCCGTACTTGGCCGCGGCGGCGGACGCCAGCTCGA
Organism: Streptomyces anatolicus; assembly: GCF_019400875.1. Lineage (NCBI taxonomy): Bacteria > Bacillati > Actinomycetota > Actinomycetes > Kitasatosporales > Streptomycetaceae > Streptomyces > Streptomyces anatolicus. The sequence continues at coordinate 18,037 of NZ_WMBF01000090.1, forward strand.
CCGCCTCGTCGTAGCGCGCGGAGTCCACCAGCATGCGGGTCCAGGCGCTGCACGTCTGGCCGGAGTTGGACATGACGTTCGCGACGCCCACGTTGACGGCCTTGGCGAGGTCGGCGCCGGGCAGGATGACGTTGGCGGACTTGCCGCCGAGCTCCAGGGCGACGCGCTTGACGGCCGCGCCCGCCGTGGCGCCGATGCGCCGGCCGACGGCCGTGGAGCCGGTGAACGAGACCAGGTCGACGCCCTCGTGCTCGGCCAGTGCCTGCCCCGCGACCGGGCCGAGCCCGGTGACCAGGTTGAACACGCCCGCCGGTACGCCCGCCTCGTGCACCGCGTCGGCGAAGAGCTGGGCGGTGAGCGGGGTGTCCTCGGCGGGCTTGAGCACGACCGTGCAGCCCGCGGCGAGCGCGGGGGCCACCTTGTTGACGATCTGGTGGAGGGGGTAGTTCCAGGGCGTGATCGCGCCGACCACGCCGACCGGCTCCAGGTAGACGGTGGAGTTGCCCACCTTCTCCTCGAAGGGGTGCGTCGCGGCAAGGTCGGCGTACGAACCGCAGACGAGGATCGGCACCCCCGCGTGCACCGCCTGCGCGAACTGCGGCGGGGCGCCCAGCTCGGCGCTGACGACCTCGGCGATCTCGTCCTTGCGGGCGGCCAGCTGATCGCGGAGCGCGCCGAGCAGGGCCGCGCGCTCGGCGGGCGGCGTGGCGGCCCAGCCCGGCAGGGCGGCGCGGGCGGCGCGCACCGCGGCGTCGACGTCCTCCACCGTCCCGGCCGGGACCTGGCCGATGGGCTGCTCGTCGGCCGGGTTGACGACCGTGATCGTGTCGGCGCCCGCAGCCGGGCGCCAGGCACCGTCGATGTACATGCCGTCGTGGGCCTTCATCGCATTCCTCCAGATAGACGTCCGCATGACAAACTAGCGCTGATAGTTTTCGGGCACCAGGGGCAGTTCGCCAGCACCCCGAAGCCTGCCGGGAAAGCTCTACCGGCGCGCTCCCCTCCCC
>NZ_WMBF01000788.1:0-1701 GCF_019400875.1 Streptomyces anatolicus
CTGGTAGCCGGGGTGGGTCGTGTCCTGGTACCCAGGGTGCGTCGGCTCCTGGTACCCGGGATGCGTCGTGTCCTCGTACGCCGGATCGGCGGCGGCCCGACGGCGGCCGAACCGCCGGCCACCGGTCTCGCGGCGCCCGGCCCGCCGGGACGCACCCCCGCGGCGGCCCGCCATCAGCGCCGCCGCGAGCAGCAGCAGGACCCCGCCGCCGAGCGCGCCGAGCACGCCGATGCCGAGGCCCGCACCGCCGCCGGACACGGTCAGGCTGCCCTCCGCCTGCCCCTGCCGCACCATCCACAGCACCGCGAAGCCGAGCACGACCACGCCCGCGAGCAGCACAAGGAGACGGGACCGCAGCAGGAGGCCGGCCAGCGTGAGCAGCGCCGCGAAGGCGAAGGGGAGGAAGAGCGAGCCGAAGAGTTCCGCGTCGGCGCCGGTGACCCCGCCTCCGGAGAAGAGTTCGTCGAGGCGGAAGCGGCGCCCGGGACGGCCGTCGTACCAGGCTCGGAAGGGGCTCCATACGGCGGCCGTCGCTCCGATGAGAGCGAGGACCGTCCCGAGGACGTTGCGGACCATGACGGGCCTCCTCGTACGTCACCTGCGCGCCGCGCCCCGCGTGACCACGTGAAGCGCCGCGCGCACCCGTACGCGTCTCTCAAGAGGGACGCTACGCCGGGTCCGGGCCCTCTGCCACGCGGGTGGTCACCGCACCCGGAAGCCGCCCCCGCGACGGGCCCCGAACAGCTCCGCCTGGTGTTCCGGAGGCAGGTTCCCCAGGGCGATCAGGTGCGGGGCGTGCGCCAGCGCCTGGGCACGGGCCGCCTCCTTCGCCGACCAGAGCGCGCGGACCGTGCCCTGGACCGCCTCCGTGGGATACGAGGCGATGACCTCGGCGGCGCGCACGGCCGCCGCCCGCGCCCCGCCCGGCGGGGTCAGCTCGGAGACCAGGCCCGTCTCGTACGCCCGGCGCGCGGAGACCCGTTCGGCCGTGCCCATCAGGGCCATCCTGGCGACCTCGCCGAACGGCATGCGCTGCGCCATGTGGACCGTCTCGTACGCGCTGACCATGCCGTACGTCGTGTGCGGATCGAAGAACGTGGCGTGCTCGTCGGCGACGACGAACTCCGCCTCGCCGAGCAGATAGAACGCGCCGCCGCACGCCATGCCGTTGACGGCGGCGATCACCGGCTTCCAGAGGTCGTTCGCCTTCGGGCCGATCGTGAGCAGCGGGTCGTCGATCGTGTAGGGGGAGCTGGGCTGCGGCACCTCCGCGGAGCGGTCGATGCCCGTGCAGAACGCCTTGTCGCCCGCGCCGGTCACGACGATCGCGCGTACGGAGTCGTCGTATCGGAACTCCCGCCAGGCCGACGCCAGTGCGGCGGCCGTCTCCAGGTCGATGGCGTTGTGCCGCGCCGGGCGGTCGAGGGTGAGGACCGCCACGCCCGTGCCCTTGTCGGTGGCCGTGCGCAGGGCGCCCCGCGCGGTCACGGGTGCTCCAGGATCCAGCGCGGGACCGTGACGCCGTCCAAGTCCGCGAAGACCACGCGCACCCTCGCGCCGATGCGCAGGCGTGCCGGGTCGACGGAGTTCAGGGGGGCGTCGGGGGAGGCGACGAGGTTGCCGACCAGGCGAATGCGGGGGTCGTCGGCGAGTTCGACGACGATCGCGTTGTACGGGGCGTGGGCGGCGTAGGCGGGGAGC
>NZ_WMBF01000789.1:0-1699 GCF_019400875.1 Streptomyces anatolicus
GGGTTCGCCTTGCGCGGGCGGGGGTTTGTCTTACGCCGGCCGAGGGGCAGCCGGGGCCGGGCCGGCCTCAGAAGGCCCAGGGCCCCCGCTGGGCGGCGCTCGCGCTCAGGGCGGTCTCGCGCTCAGGGCGGTGCTCGCGCTCAGGGCGGTCTCGCGCTCAGGGCGGCGCACAGGGAAGCCCCGCGCCGGCTGGGAGGGCAGCCGGCGCGGGGCTCGATGGGGGCGCGAGGTCAGGACACGTGCGCGTCCGCCTCCGTCAGCGCCGCGTCCAACGCCGCGAGCCCCTCCTTCGCCTCCGCCTCCGTGATGGTGCACGGCGGCACCACATGAGTGCGGTTCATGTTGATGAACGGCCACAGCCCGTGCTTCTTCGCCGCCGCGCCGAACGCCGCCATCGGAGCGTTCGCCTCCCCGGAGGCGTTGTACGGCACCAGCGGCTCCCGCGTCCGCCTGTCCTTCACCAGCTCAAGCGCCCAGAACATGCCGAGCCCGCGCACCTCTCCCACGCTCGGGTGCCGCTCGGCGAGGTCCGCGAGCCCCGGGCCGATCAGCTCGGCGCCCAGCCGCGCCGCGTTCTCGACGACCCCCTCCTCCTCCATGACCTGGATCGTGGCGACCGCGGCGGCGCAGGCCAGCGGATGCCCGGAGTACGTCAGACCGCCCGGGTAGGGCCGCCTCGCGAAGGTCTCGGCGATGGCCCCGGAGATCGCGACGCCGCCCAGCGGGACGTAGCCCGAGTTCACGCCCTTGGCGAAGGTCATCAGGTCCGGTACGACGCCCTCGAAGTGGTCCACGGCGAACCACTTGCCGGTCCGCCCGAAGCCGACCATGACCTCGTCGAGGATGAAGACGATGCCGTACCGGTCGCAGAGCTGGCGGACGCCCGCGAGGTAGCCGGGCGGCGGGGTCATGATGCCCGCGGTGCCGGGGATCGTCTCCAGGATGAGCGCGGCGATCGTCTGAGAACCCTCGAAGACGATGGTGTCCTCCAGGTGCTGGAGGGCCCGCTCGCACTCCTGCTGCTCGTTCTCCGCGTAGAAGCGGGAGCGGTACAGGAACGGCGCCCAGAAGCGGACCACGCCCGCCGCGCCGCTGTCGGAGGCCCAGCGGCGCGGGTCGCCGGTGAGGTTGATGGCCTGCTGGGTGCCGCCGTGGTACGAGCGGTACGCCGAGAGGACCTTCGTACGGCCCGTGTGCAGACGGGCCATGCGTACGGCGTGCTCGACGGCGTCGGCGCCGGCGTTGGTGAAGAAGATCTTGTCCAGGTCGCCCGGGGTCCGCTCGGCGATGAGGCGCGCGGCCTCCGAGCGGGCCTCGACGGCGAAGGCGGGCGCGAACGTCGTCATCGTCGCGGCCTGCTCCTGGATCGCGGCGACGACCTTCGGGTGCTGGTATCCGATGTTGGTGAAGACGAGGCCGCTGGTGAAGTCCAGGTAGCGGTTTCCCTCGTAGTCCCAGAAGTACGAGCCTTCGGCGCCGGCGATGGCCGGGGGGTCGATGAGTTCCTGTGCGGACCAGGAGTGGAAGACGTGTGCGCGGTCCGCGGCCTTCACGGCGGCGCCGACCTGCGGGTTCGGGTTCGGCTGAGGGGTCATGGGGCCGAGGGTAAATGTCCACGGTGTGGACGGGACATGGGCGTCCTGTCTGGCGTCGGGGGCGGAACCCGACAGAGTGTCGGGCCGGGGGGCCTCAGCGGGGG
>NZ_WMBF01000790.1:0-1698 GCF_019400875.1 Streptomyces anatolicus
ACGTCACCCCGCGTATCCCACCCGCTGTCTCCCTCGCCGTCCTCGCCGCCACCGCTACCGCCACCGCCCCAGAGGTCCCCCTCCCCGAAGTCAGGAAGGGACCGCCCCCAGAGGGGCGCGGCACCGGTGCCCGGGGGCTCCCGGTGGGTCGGTGTCAGCGCCGGGGCCGCCAGTAGTTCCTCGGAGCGTGAGTCCCATCCGGTCGCCCCCGCCGGGGTCCGCGGCACGTCCACGCCGCCCGCACTCTCCTGCCGACTCATACGACCGCCCCCTTCAACTGCTGCCGTTCATCCGCCTGGTGGGGGCCCACCGCGACCGCCCACCGCCCCGGCACATACGCCTCGGCCGGGTGCGCGAAGGGGACCGGCTCGCCCGCCTCGTCCAGCGCGTCCCTCCGCACCGGGCAGTGCGAGACGATTTCCAGGTAAATGCCGCGAAATGCCGCGACGTTCTGCTCCACGGTGAAGAGTTCGAGGGCCCGCGCCCGCGCCGCCGCCCCCAGGCGCGCGCACCGCGCGGGGTCGCGCAGGAGCGCCACGCACGCCTCCGCGAGCGCCCGCGGATTGCGCGGCGGTACGACGAGCCCCGTGCCGCCGATGACCTCCACCACCGCGCCGACATCCGTCGAGACGGTCGCGCGCCCGCAGAACATGGCCTCGACCAGGCTGATCGGGAAGCCCTCGACGACGCTGGAGAGCACCACCACCCCGCCCGCGGCATACGCGTCGGCGAGGTCCGGCAGCTCGGGTCCGCCGATCTCCTCGAAGGAGACGGGGTTGTCGCCGACGGCGTGCGCCCCCTCCGCCTCGTCGGGGAAGAGCTGCGCGGCGAGCGCCCGGCACTGGGCGAGGTAGTCCACGGCCTCGCGCCCCTCCGCGGGCGCCCCGACGATCCGCAGGCGCGCCTTCGGCTCCTCCCTGCGGACCTCGGCGAAGGCGTGGAGCAGTGAGATCAGGTCCTTGGCGGGCTCGACGCGGCCGACCCAGAGGAGGGTGCGGCGGGCGGCGCCGAAGTCGTCGTATCCCCGCTCGCCGATCTCCGAGAAGCGGCCGGACTCCATGCCGGGGTAGACCGTGCGCAGCTTGGCCCGGTCGGCGCCGCACCGCTCCTGCCAGCGGCGGGCGTGGGTGTTGCCGGGGGTGATCAGCGCGGCCTGGCCGTAGACCTCGGCGGCGAGGAGGCCGTGGAAGGAGGCGAGCAGCGCCCGGGCGGGTGCGCTCAGGTCCATGCCGCCCGCGGCGAGGTGGTGCGCGCGCAGCTGTACGCCGTACTCGGTGACGAGCAGCGGCACGCCCGCGAAGTGCTTGGCGAGCAGGCCGGGCAGCGCCGCGGGTCCGCCGGACGCGGCGTGGCAGAGGTCGGCCGCGCCGAGCGCGTCGTCGTCGTACCAGTCGAGGGAGAGGGGTCGCAGCGCCCGTTCGATCAGGCCGGCGGCGACGAGCAGGTCGCAGACGCGTGCGGTGCGGGCGGCGCGCAGTGCGCCGGGCGCGCGGCAGGCGCTCTCCAGGGCGCGCACGGCGCTCTCCGAGCGCAGCGCGCCGACGAGGCCGCCTTCGTCGCGGGCGAGTTCGGCGAGGCCGTAGAGGGCGTTGGCGAAACGGTCCGCCACATGGCCGGAGCGGGCCTCCGGTGCGGTGTCCTGCCCCGGGCTCCCCAAGCCGTCGGCCCCGCCAAGCCCGCCATCCGAGCCCCCAGAGG
>NZ_WMBF01000791.1:0-1693 GCF_019400875.1 Streptomyces anatolicus
GGACTTCTCCTGGTTCGAGGGGAGGGCCACGGAGGCGCGGCCCTCCTGGCGGTACGCCGCCGCCATGGCCCGGCGCCTCGCGCGGGCGCAGGCCTCGCTCGACATCCAGACCGGCGGCGGCGAAGTACTTGCCTCCGCCGCCACCCTGCCGCCGCTCGCCGTCGCCACGGAGGGCTGGCCCGCGAACGTCGCCAAGGCCACCGCGCTGCTGCACCCGCGAGGCGTGGCGGTCGTCGCCTCTCCGGAGGACGCCCCGCTGCCGTTCGCGGACGGCGCCTTCGATCTCGTCACCAGCCGCCATCCGGTGCGGGCCCGGTTCGACGAGATCGCGCGCGTGCTGCGCCCCGGCGGCACGTACTTCGCGCAGCACGTCGGACCCGCCAGCGTCTTCGAGGTAGTCGAGTACTTCCTCGGGCCCCAGCCGGCGGAGGTCAGGAACGGCCGCCACCCGGACCTGGAGCGCGCCGAGGCCGAGAAGGCGGGGCTCGAGGTCGTGGACCTGCGGGCCGAGCGGCTGCGGATGGAGTTCTTCGACATCGGAGCCGTCGTCCACTTCCTGCGCAAGGTGGTGTGGATGGTCCCCGACTTCAGCGTGGAGAAGTACCGCCCGATCCTGCGCGAGCTGCATGACCGGATCGAGGCCGACGGCCCCTTCGTCGCCCACAGCGCCCGCCACCTCTTCGAACTCCGCAAGCCCGTATAGCCCGTACAGCCCGTACAGCCCGTACAGCCCGTACAGTCTGTACTGTCGGTCCGGTAAGTGGACGCGCGCGTGGAGGAGTTGGTCGTGGTGGAGGAGCGAGCGCCGTACGCCTGTGGGCTCGACGCCGCCGTCGATGTCGTCGGCGGCAAGTGGAAGCCGATGATCCTGTGGGCGCTGTACGCGGGCCGGACGCTCCGCTTCGGCGAGCTGAAGCGGCACATCCCCGGGGTCAGCGAGAAGATGCTGATCCAGCAGCTGCGGGAGCTGGAGTCGGACGGCATCGTGCACCGCGAGGTCTACCGCGAAGTGCCGCCGAAGGTCGAGTACTCCCTCACCGATCTCGGCCAGTCCCTCAACGCGGCCCTGCTTCCCCTGGGGTTGTGGGGCGACACGCACATGGCGCAGATCGTGGCCAGTAAGGCGAGCAGGGCGAGCAAGACGAGTAAGGGGAGTGCGGCGAGTACGGCGGCCAAGGGGAGCACCCCGAGCGCAGGCAGCGCGGCGAGTGCCGTGGCGCGCGCCGTCTGACGGGGCGCCTGACAGGCGATTCCGGCAAAGCCCGCCTACCGCCCACACCCTGACGTAACTCCCGGAATCGAAGCCCTGATTCCGCATCGTTATCAATACTGGCTCGATCTGCCCCTGATCGTCACGTAAGTTCAGACCAAGGCTAATTCGCGTGAGCAAACCTGCGCGTGCGGTGCCGCGCGGTGGAGGGGGCCGCGCGGCACCGCGAGCCGTCATCCCGCGCCGCGTACGACGATCCGCGCGCCCCGGCGTACGCCCCACCTCGCCATCGCCCCGGCCTCCGCCTCGATCACATGCCGGGCCCGCGGCCGCGGCAGCCCGATCCGGCCCGGGCGCATCGTCCGCACGGCCAGCACCCGCAGCTCCCGGTCGAGATACGCCACGTCGACGGCGAACCGCATCCCCACCGTGTGCACGGCGCGCGCCGGCGTCAGCAGCAGCGCCCCCGTCACCCCCGTCACC
>NZ_WMBF01000792.1:0-1692 GCF_019400875.1 Streptomyces anatolicus
GGCGCCGTCCGTGGCGCGCTGGCTCGGGGACATCCGGACGTACTTCCCCTCGTCCGTCGTCCAGGTCATGCAGCGCGACGCCATCGACAGGCTCGGGCTCTCCACGCTGCTCCTGGAGCCGGAGATGCTGGAGGCCGTCGAGGCGGACGTGCACTTGGTGGGTACGTTGCTCTCCCTCAACAAGGCCATGCCCGAGACGACCAAGGAGACCGCGCGGGCCGTCGTGCGCAAGGTCGTCGAGGAGTTGGAGAAGCGGCTCGCGACGCGGACCCGTTCCACGCTCACCGGAGCGCTCGACCGCAGCGCGCGCGTCAGCAGACCCCGCCACCACGACATCGACTGGAACCGCACGATCGCGGTCAACCTCAAGAACTACCTGCCGGAGTACCGGACGATCGTGCCCGAGCGGCTTATCGGGTATGGCCGCGCCTCGCAGTCCGTGAAGAAGGAGGTCATCCTCTGCATCGACCAGTCGGGCTCGATGGCGGCCTCCGTCGTCTACGCCTCGGTGTTCGGTGCCGTGCTCGGCTCCATGCGCGCGCTCAACACGCGGCTCGTCGTCTTCGACACCAACGTCGTCGACCTGACCGAGCAGCTCGACGACCCGGTGGACGTCCTCTTCGGCACGCAGCTGGGCGGCGGCACGGACATCAACCGCGCCCTCGCGTACTGCCAGTCGCAGATCACCCGCCCCGCCGACACGGTCGTCGTCCTCATCAGCGACCTCTACGAAGGCGGCATCCGCGACGAGATGCTGAAGCGGGTCGCGGCGATGAAGGCTTCCGGGGTGCAGTTCGTGACGTTGCTCGCGCTCTCCGACGAAGGGACACCCGCGTACGACCATGAGCACGCGGCGGCGCTCGCCGCGCTGGACGCGCCTGCCTTCGCCTGCACGCCGGACCTCTTCCCGGAGGTGATGGCCGCGGCGATCGAGCGGCGACCGCTTCCCATACCGGACACGGCCGCAGCGAACGGGACATGAGTGTGCATCGGGAGCGGGGGACTTGCGCGGGGGCGGGCGTTCCGTGCGAGGATCGGCGCGCCGTGCGTGCGGAGTGATGCGTTCCGCCGGCTTACCGCTCCATCGCAGCAGAGGAACCTCTCCGTCTTGATGCCCGCTTCCGCAGCCGTTCCGTCCGGGGCCGTCGTGCGTGTCGTGCGCGTGGTGGCCGGGCGGCGCGTGTGGCGAGTGACGCTTCGAGTGGCGCTGTTGCTCGGGGGGTTGCTCGTCCTCGGGTTCCTGTTCGGGGAGCGGGCGCAGGCGGCGGACGGACCGCTGCGGTCGGCGGAGCGGGTTCAGCCCGTGACGCGGGCCGTCGTGGAGGGGCCGGCGCCGCGGCTGGGCGCCGGTGCGTTTGACTCCGGCTCCGCCGCCGACTCGGTTTCCGCCTCTGCCTCCGCTCCGGCCTCCCGCGCCGTGCGGAACGTCGCCGCGCCCGTGGCCGATTCGGGGGTAGACGCGGTGGCCGCGCCGGTCGTGAAGCCTGTTGTGCGGCGCGCCCCGCGTCCCGTGGGGGAGGGCGTTCACGACGTGGCAGACGTTGCCGATGTGGCCGACGTCGCCGTGATCGGCATCCCGGACCCGCGCCTGGGCGAGGTGGCCAAGGCCTACGCGGTCCGCCGCCCGGACTCGACGCTGACGGCGGACGACCTGATCGCCTGGTCGCGCAGGGAGATGGCCAACTACAAGGT
>NZ_WMBF01000091.1:0-18727 GCF_019400875.1 Streptomyces anatolicus
GCGCCCACCGCCCCCGCGTCCGCCCCGCACGGCTCCCGCCGCACCGGCACCCTGCTGGCCGCCCTCGGCGTCACCGCCTTCTCGCTCACCTTCCCCGCCACCGCCTGGGGCCTGGACGGCATCGGCCCCTGGAGCCTGGTGACCCTGCGCGGCGCGCTCAGCGCCCTCATCGCGGGCGGCTGCCTGCTCGCCCTGCGCGTCCCGGTCCCGCACCGCCGCCACTGGGCGGGGCTCGCGGTGGTCGGCGCCGGTGTCGTCGTCGGCTTCCCGCTCCTCACCACGCTGGCCCTGCGGACCTCCACCACCGCGCACGCCGCCGTGGTCGTCGGCCTGCTCCCGCTGACGACCGCCGTCCTCTCGGCGCTGCGCACGGGCGCGCGGCCCTCGCGCATGTTCTGGGCGGCGGCGCTCACCGGTGCCGCAGCGGTCATCGCGTTCACCGTGCAGCAGAGCGGGGGCGCCCTGTCCGCCGCCGACCTCTACCTCTTCGGCGCGCTCCTGATCTGCGCGGCCGGGTACACCGAGGGCGGCCGGCTGGCCCGCGAGATGCCCGGCTGGCAGGTCATCGGCTGGGGTCTGATCCTCTGCCTGCCGCTCAACGCGGTCGGCGCGGTCATCGCCCTCCAGCACGAGTCCTTCCAGCTCACCGGCCACAGCACGGCGGGCCTGCTCTACTCCGCGATCGGCTCGCAATTCCTCGGCCTGGTCGTCTGGTACCGGGGCATGGCGGCCATCGGCGTCCCCAAGGCCAGCCAGCTCCAGCTCGCCCAGCCGCTCCTGACGCTGGTCTGGTCGGTCTTCCTGCTCGGCGAGCACCTGCCCGTCGCGGCGCCCCTCACGGCGGCCGCCGTGCTCGTCTGCATCGCGGTCACCCAACGGGCCCGCGGCTGACCCGAGGCTGCCCCGTCCGGCGTCCGACCAGGCGCCAACTCCCGCCCCCCGGCATAGAATGGAGCCCACGGATCGCGACCGCAGAGCGGGACGAGGGAGCACTCCACATGCGCGCAACCGTAGGTGACAAGCTGGTCGTGCACGGCAGGATCGTCGGGCAGCACGACCGGACGGCGGAGGTGGTCGAGGTGCTCGGCGCCGACGGCGGCCCGCCGTACCGCGTCCGGTTCGAGGACGGCCACGAGACGCTGATGTCGCCGGGCCCCGACACCGTCGTACGGCACGAGGACCCGGCGAGCTAGCTCCGCGGGGGCGTCAGCGCGGCGGCTTCGCCGGCTCCTGGTAGTGGTCGGCGACCACCCGCGCCATCGCGCCGTTCTTGTCGACGCCGACCTCCTTCGCCGAGAAGTAGATGTGCCCGCGCACCTCGCGGTAGCCCTCGGCGTAGGTGAGGTGGCGGGAGAGCTCCGCGGGGTCCTGCCAGGCGGCGGGCTGCGCCGGGTCGCCCGCCTTGTACAGCGCCTCACCGATGTACAGGCGTACGCCCGTGCCGCGCACGACGTCGTTCCACCACGGGACCAGCTTGGCGTAGTCCGCGGCGGGGAAGCCGATGTTCCAGTACACCTGCGGCACGATGTAGTCGAGCCAGCCCTTCTTCACCCAGCCGCGCGTGTCCGCGTACAGATCGTCGTACGTCTGTACGCCGGCCCGGGTGTCCGATCCTGTCGGGTCGGTAGCGATATTGCGCCAGACCGCGAACGGGCTGATGCCGAACTGGGTGCGCCCCCGGGTCTTCTTGATCCGGCCGGACATCTCCCGCACCAGCCGGTCGATGTTGTCGCGCCGCCAGGAGGCGCGGTCCGGGAAGCCGCCGCCGTGGCGGGCGAAGGCCTCGTCGTCGTCGAAGGTCTGGCCCGCGACGGGATACGGGTAGAAGTAGTCGTCCCAGTGCACCGCGTCGAGCGGGTAGCGGCGGACCGCGTCGAGCATCGCGTCCTGCACGAAGCGCCGCACCTCGGGCAGGCCCGGGTTGTAGTAGAGCTTCCCGCCGTACGGCACGACCCACTCGGGGTGCACACGCGCGGGGTGCGTGGCGATCAGGCGCGAGGGGTCGGTGTGGTTGGCGATGCGGAAGGGGTTGAACCACGCGTGCAGCTCCAGGCCCCTGCGGTGCGCCTCCTTCACCGCGGTGCCCAGCGGGTCCCAGCCCGGGTCCTTGCCCTGCACGCCGGTCAGGTACTCCGACCACGGCTCGTACCGCGAGGGCCACAGCGCGTCCGCCGTCGGCCGCACCTGGAAGACGACCGCGTTCAGTCTGCGGTTCACCGCGGAGTCCAGGAAGGCCATCAGCTCGCTCCGCTGCTGCTGCGCGGTCAGCCCCGGCTTGGAGGGCCAGTCGCGGTTGACGACGGTCGCCAGCCACATGCCCCGCAGCTCGCGCTCCTTCTTCCGGCGCCGGTCGGGTGCCGCCCCCGCGTCCCCCGCCGACGCCAGGCCCGCGAGCGTCGCCGCGGCCACCACCGAGAAACTCCGACGTGACATACGCCTCATCTGTACGCCCCTCAGCTCGCTGTGTCCGGCGCCCTTCGCCGGGTTGCCGCCAGCATGCCCGACCCGGCACGCCATGGACCCCTGGTTGCGGAGTAACGTTCACGGCCGAGGCAGGGACCGCATCCATACGGGGGACCCTGCCCGCCCTGTTGATCAGCGAAAGGCACGAGGTGACCGACTCCATGACCGATATCGCACGCGTCGGAGTGGTGGGCTGTGGCCAGATGGGCGCCGGAATCGCAGAGGTCTGCGCCCGCTCCGGACTGGATGTGAAGGTCGCGGAGACCACCGGCGAGGCCCTGGAGATCGGCCGCACGCGGCTGTACAACTCGCTCTCCAAGGCCGCCGAGCGCGGCAAGATCTCCGAGGAGGAGCGCGACGCGACCCTGGCCCGCCTGAGCTTCACCACCGACCTCGGCGAGTTCGCCGACCGTGACCTGGTCATCGAGGCCGTGGTGGAGAATGAGCAGGTCAAGACCGAGATCTTCCAGGTGCTCGACCAGGTGGTGACCCGGCAGGACGCGATCCTCGCCTCCAACACCTCCTCCATCCCGCTGGTGAAGCTGGCCGTCGCGACCTCGCGCCCCGACCAGGTCATCGGCATCCACTTCTTCAACCCGGCGCCGGTGCAGCAGCTCGTCGAGCTGATCCCGGCGCTGACCACGTCCGAGGGCACCATCAGCCGGGCGCAGGTCATGGTCGAGAAGGTCCTCGGCAAGCACGCGATCCGCGCCCAGGACCGCTCGGGCTTCGTGGTCAACGCGCTGCTCATCCCGTATCTGCTCTCCGCCATCCGGATGTTCGAGTCGGGCATCGCGAGCCGCGAGGACATCGACAACGGCATGGAGATGGGCTGCGCCCACCCGATGGGCCCGCTCAAGCTCGCCGACCTCATCGGCCTCGACACGGTCGCCTCGGTCGCCGACTCCATGTACGCGGAGTACAAGGAGCCGCTGTACGCCGCTCCCCCGCTGCTCCAGCGGATGGTCGACGCGGGCCGCCTCGGCCGGAAGACCGGCTCGGGCTTCTACCCGTACTCCTGACGGACTCCTGACGGGATTTCGCCCGTACGAAACGCTCCGCACGACGGGCCCGGCACTCCTTCGAGTGCCGGGCCCGCGGCGTTCGCACACCGTGTGCGCGGGAGGCTCGCATATGCCCATCGCACACTCTCCCGCCCTGCCCACCAGGCGAGTTGACTGCCCGTGCGGAAGAAGGGGGGACGCGCCACTACAGAGAGGAGTGGACTCGTGACCACCGATGGCGAGAGTGCCGTGGTCCCGGAAGAACTCGCGGAGCTACGCCGTAGCCTGGACGTGGGCCTGGCCCGCGTCGACGGACGGCTGGCGTTGCTGACGCAGCACGACCAGCAGACCGCCAAGAACGTGGAGGCCCTGCAGACCCGGGTCACCGCCCTGGAACACACGCGCTGGCCGCTGCCCACGATCGTCGCTCTCGCGGCGGTCGCGGCGTTCGCCGTCGCGCTGTGGCAGGCCCTCGGCCGTTAGAGCTGGTGCGCGTCCTGGCCGAGGCGCAGATGGTGCAGGAGGAGAAGCGCCGCGGCCATGTTGGCGGCCGGGACCTCCCCGCGGGCCACCATGTCGGGGACGAGCTTGAGAGGGACCCACTCACGGCGGTCCGACTCGAAGTCGTCCTCGGGATGGCCGACGTATGTCCCTTCGTCGGACCAGTAGATGTGGTGCCGGGCGTCGGTGAGCCCGTTCGAGGGCTCGACGCTCATCAGGTGCCGCAGCGGGCCCGGCCGCCAGCCGGTCTCCTCCTCCATCTCGCGTGCCGCCGCGTACGCGATGTCCTCGCCGTCCTCGACGACACCCGCCGCCAGCTCCCATCCCCAGCTGTCGGTGATGAAGCGGTGCCGCCACAGCAGCAGCACTTCGTTGGCGTCGTTGACGACGGTGGCCACGGCCACGGGCCGCATCCGTATGAGGAAGTGGTCCAGATGCCGGCCGTCGGGTAGTTCGACGTCTGCGAGATTGACGGTGAACCACCGATTTCCATACACAGTTTGTTCACTCTGTTTCGTCCACTGCACGGTTCTGCCACCTTCCGCCGAGTAGATGGCAATATCGCAGCAGGGCGAACCGCGGAGCAGTGGGCGTCAGGGGGTCACAGCGGCACGCGCAGCGCCCCGTCGATGAGTTCGGCCGCCTCGGCCGTGCCCGCGCAGTCGCTGCGGACCAGGTGCTCGCGCACCGCGCGCAGCCGGTCGCGCAGTCGCTGTGACTCCATCCCCCGTGCCTGCTCCGCCATCTCCACGGCGGTGGCCACCGCCTCGTCGGTGTTGCCCTGGCGCAGGTCGATCTGGCTGAGCATGGCGAGCCGGTGGACCCGGCCCCGGTCGTGCGCCGGAGTGTCCACGGCCGCCGCGGCGTGTTCGCGGGCCCCGGCCAGATCGCCGAGGCTGAGCAGGGCCTCCGCCACTTGTACGTTGACGAGGCCGGGCTGGACATAACCCGTCTCGTCCGGCTCACGGCCCCGCAGGATCCGCTCGGCCGCGGCCTCCGCACGCCGGATGCAGGAGAGCGCGCTCCTGCCGTCGCCCAGGTGTGCGTACGCCTTGGCCTGCATGGCGTACAGATCGGACGCGAGCGCGGGGGTGAGGTCGCGGCCCGCGGCCCGCAGCGCCGCCTCGGCGAACGCGACGGCCTGGCGGTACTCGCGCATGAACAGCGCCTGGTTGACGAGGAGCGCGATGACGTACGCCCCAAGTCCCCTGTCGCCACTGGCCTTCGCGAGGCGCAGCGCCTGGTGGAAGTAGCGCTGGGCGAGGCCGTGCGCGTCGGAGTCGTAGGCGCAGATCCCGGCTATGGCCACCAAGCCGCCGGTGCAGCGGTGGAGTTGGCGGCCCAGCTCGTCGGTGTAGCTGCCCCGCAGCAGCGGCGCGGCCTCCGCGTTGAGGAAGCCGACGATGCGGGTGCGGGTCGCGATGCCACCGGTCTTGCGGTACATCTGCTCGTAGTGCGCGCGGGCGGCGCGCATCATCTCCAGGTCGGCGGTGCTGACGGGGTGGCGGCCGCCGCGTGACACGTCCACGTCCTCGGGTGGGTTCTCCCACTCCCAGACCGGCATCACCGCGGGCGTGCCGGTGACCGCGGGCGCGCCCAGCAGATGGGGGCGCTGCTGTTCGTCCGAGCGCCACAGGGCGGTGGCCCGCTCCACGAAACCGGAGAGCGTGGAGGAGGCCGAGCCGACGTGGGCGGCGGGGACGCCGGGCAGCCCGAGGCCGATGTCGTCGAGGGTGACGGGCCTCTGGAGCCGGGCGGCGAGCACCTCGCAGATCAGATCCGGGACCTGGCCGCGCGGGCGCTGGCCCTTCAACCAGCGGGAGACGGCGGTGTGTTCGTAGCGCAGCGCGAGGCCTCTGGACTTCCCGGCCTGGTTCACATGTGCGGCAAGTCCCGCGTGCGAGATGCCGGCTTCGTCGAGGATCGCGTCGAGCAAGGTGTTGGGCTGCATGAATGCCCTCCGGTGGCTCGGTGCTGTTCAGCGTAGTGGAGGTGCCTTCACACGGGGTGTGAACGGAGTGCGCGAATCCGGGGGGTGTGCGCTCTGCCGCGTACCGTGTGGGCTCGCTTGACTGGGGTGCCTCGCCAGTCGAGGAGGCCGGCGGGCCGCCGGCTCCCCCCTCATTCAGTGCGGCGGCCCTCACCGGTGCCGCCCGTCCCGCCGTCTGCCCGACAACTCCATGGCGGGGCGGGCGGCGCGTGCCGGTCCGCCCCGCCCTCACGGGGCGTCAGCTCATCGTGCGGGCGTGCCGCTCGGGCTCCGGTTCTGGCTCCGGGGTCTCCGGGTCCGGGTGCTGGGCGGGGACCCTCTTGCGGTCGTTGCGCAGGACGAGCAGCGCCGCGTCATCGGTCGGCAACCGCCCCGTGTGGCGCAGGAGTTCGGCGTAGACCACGCGGATGAGGTTCTGCGGTGACACCGGCTGGACGCGGGCGGCCTCGGTGAGCGTGGCCTGGAGCGGGAAGAACTCCCCCGCCGCGTCGCGCGCGTCCTCCATGCCGTCCGTGTGCAGGACGAGCGACTCGCCGGGCAGCAGCCGTCCGCAGTGCAGCACGGGCAGCTCGGCGGGGAGCGGAAAGGGGCCGAGCGGCGGCAGCGGATCGGCGTCGGTCAGCGGGCGGGCCTGGCCGCTGAGCAGAAAGGGCCAGGGGTGACCGCAGTTGAGCGCGGAGAGCCGGCCGTCCTGGCCGATCTCCAGGAGCAGTACGGTGACGAACTCCTCGGCCAGCGGGGCCTCCGGGGCCGCGCCGCCGTTCGCGGGGTGCTCGGCGCGGGAGCGCTCCCGCAGGTGCCGCGCCAGCGCCCGCTCCAACCGGCGCATGACCAGCGGCAGTTCGGGCTCGTCGTGGGCGGCCTCGCGGAAGCTGCCGAGGACGGCGGCGACGGTGGCGAGGGCGCCGATGCCGTGGCCCCGGACGTCACCCATGACGACCCGGACGCCGTACTCGGTGGCGGCGACCTCGTACAGATCGCCGCCGACGGAGGCGCCGCGCGAGGCGGAGAGCCGTCCGGCGGCGACAGCGAGGCCTTCGGTGCGGGGCGGCAGCGGTCTCAGCAGGACGTTCTGCGCGGCGCCCGCGACCTCGCGGATCTGCCGCAGCTCCCGCAGAAAGGCCCTGCGAAGGTGCACGACGAGCCCGGTCCCGACGGCGAAGAAGACCGCACTGCTGACGATCCGCGCGCCCATGCCGTCCTGCTGGGCGAGCGGGCAGGTCAGTTTGTAGGTGATGGCGACGGCGCCCCACACCGTCGGCAGGCCCAGCGTCAGCGCGCGGCGGAAGGGCTTGCGCTCCAGGCGGGGCAGCGGCCGGGGCACCGCTCGGGCCGCTCTGAGACGGGCGAGCCGCCGCCGGTCGCGGTCTCTGGGACCGCTGCCCCGCAGCCTTGCCACGAACATTGTCCGGCGGGGAGCCCCAGCCTTGGTATGGATCATGCCGACGGCCCCCCTAAGGCCCCGTTCAGCGCGCAGGCCGACCCCTACGGTCGGATCGATTCTGTCGACCGAGTGACCCGATAGGGCCAGGGTGAAGCCAGTTGTCACCCTAACGAGTGAGAGGCTCATCCGATGATCCGGATGAGCCCCTCTGTGCGCCTCAAGGTGCGCCTGTCGTCGCCTGCGGACGGTGACTACGCTCCGCGGAGCACCGCGCCCGTGTGCTCGGCCGCCAGGGCGACGGCCGCGTCGCGGGCCGCCGATGCCTCGTCGACGGTGAGCGTGCGGTCGGCGGCGCGGAAGCGCAGCGCGTACGCCAGGGACTTCTTGCCCTCGCCGATCTGGTCACCCTCGAAGACGTCGAACAGCCGGATGGACTCAAGCAGGTCACCCGCGCCACCGGTCAGGTAGTACTCGACCACGGCGGCCGGCACCTCCTTGTCGACGACGAGCGCGACGTCCTGGGTCGCCACCGGGAACGCGGAGATCCGCGGTGCCGCCGGCACGCCTTCGCCGGCCTGCTCGAGGCGGTCCAGGTCGACCTCCATCGCGCAGGCGCGGGCGGGCAGGCCGAGCGCCTTGACGACGCGCGGGTGCAGCTCACCGGCGTGGCCGACGGAGACGATGTCGCCGTCGATGACGACCTTCAGCTCCGCACAGCGGCCCGGGTGCCAGGGGCCGTACTGCCCCTGGTCGACGATGAGTTCGGCACCGGCCTCGCGGGCCAGGGTGCGCGCCGCCTCGACGGCGTCGGCCCAGTCGGCCGGGCGGCCCTTGCCCCACCAGCCGGCCTGCTCGCGGGCGCCCGCGAGGACGACGGCGGCGTGCCGGGGCTGGACGGGCAGCGCCTCGGTGAGGGAGGCGATCTCCTCGTCGGTGGGGCGCCGGTCGACGGGCAGCCGCACCGCGACCTTCAGCTCGTCACGCGGGTGGAAGACGAGCCCCGTCTCGAAGAGCGCCAGGTCGTGGCTGCCCCGCCCGTCGTTGCGGCGGAGCGCGGAGAGCAGCCCCGGCAGCAGCGTCGTACGGAGGGCGGGCTCCTCGTCGGAGAGCGGGTTGACGAGCTTGACCACGCGGCGGTTCGGGTCGTCCGCCTCCAGGCCGAGCTGGTCGAAGACGTTCTCCCCGATGAAGGGGTAGCTCAGCGCCTCGACGTACCCGGCGCCGGCCAGCGCGCGCCCGACCCGGCGGTGCAGGCGCTGCCGCTCGGTCAGGCCCCGGCCCGCGGGGGGCTTCGGCAGGGTCGAGGGAAGGTTCTCGTACCCCTCGAGGCGGATGACCTCTTCGGCGAGGTCGTTCGGCTCCGCGAGGTCGGGGCGCCACGACGGCACGGTGACCGTCAGGTCGTCCTGGCCGTACACGTCGCAGCCGACCTGCTGGAGGCGGCGTACGACGGTCTCGCGGCCGTAGGCCACACCGGCGACCCGGTCGGGGTGGTCGGCGGGCATGGTGATCGTGCGCGGCGCGGAGGGGGCGATGATCTCCGTGACACCGGCTTCGGCGGTGCCGCCCGCGAGCAGCACCAGCAGGTCGACGGTGCGCTGGGCGGCGGCCGACGCGGCCTGCGGGTCGACGCCGCGCTCGAAGCGCTTGGCGGCCTCGGAGCCCAGCTTGTGGCGGCGCGCGGTGCGGGCGACGGAGAGCGCGTCGAAGTGCGCGGCCTCGATCACGACGTCGGTGGTGCCGCTCTCGGCGTCGTGGTCGGCGATCTCGGTGTTGGCGCCGCCCATGACGCCCGCGAGGCCGATGGGCCCGCGGTCGTCGGTGATGACGAGGTCCTCGGCGTCGAGGACGCGCTTGGCGCCGTCGAGCGTCGTGAGCTTCTCGCCCTGCTCGGCCCGGCGCACGCCGATCGTCCCCTGGATCTGGGAGCGGTCGTACGTGTGCAGGGGCTGGCCGAGCTCCAGCATCACGTAGTTCGCGATGTCGACGGTGAGCGAGATGGGGCGCATCCCGGCCTTCTGCAGGCGCCGCTTGAGCCAGATCGGCGAGCGGGCCTCGGGCTGGAGGCCGGTGACGGTGCGGGCGGTGAAGCGGTCGCAGCCGAGCGGGTCGCTGATCTTGACGGGGTAGCCGAAGGAGTTCGGCGCGGGCACGTCGAGGAGCGCCGGGTCGCGCAGCGGCAGGCCGTACGCGATGGCGGTCTCGCGGGCGACGCCGCGCATCGACAGGGCGTAGCCGCGGTCGGGGGTGACGGCGATGTCCAGGACCTCGTCGACCAGTTCGAGCAGCTCGATGGCGTCGGTGCCGACCTCGTGCTCGGGCGGCAGGACGATGATGCCGTCGCTGCCGTCGTCGCCCATGCCCAGCTCGTCGCCGGAGCAGATCATGCCGTGCGAGGTCTTACCGTACGTCTTGCGCGCGGCGATCGCGAAGTCGCCGGGCAGGACGGCGCCGGGCAGGACCACGACGACCTTGTCGCCGACGGCGAAGTTCCGGGCGCCGCAGACGATCTCCTGCGGTTCGCCGGTGCCGTTGGCGGTGCCGACGTCGACGGTGCAGAAGCGGATGGGCTTCTTGAAGCCCTCCAGCTCCTCGATGGTGAGGACCTTGCCCACGACGAGCGGGCCCTTGAGGCCGCCGCCGAGCTGTTCGACGGTCTCGACCTCGAGGCCGACCTCGATCAGCTTGGCCTGCACGTCACGGCCGGTCTCGGTGGCGGGGAGATCGACGTACTCCCGCAGCCAGGAAAGCGGGACCCGCATCAGATCTCCATCCCGAACGGCCGGGTGAACCGGACGTCACCCTCGACCATGTCTCGCATGTCTTCGACGTTGTGGCGGAACATCAGCATCCGCTCGATGCCGAACCCGAAGGCGAATCCGCTGTACTTGTGGGGGTCGACACCGCAGGCGGTCAGCACCTTGGGGTTGACCATGCCGCAGCCGCCGAGCTCGATCCAGCCCTCGCTGCCGCAGGTGCGGCAGGGGCGGTCGGGGTTGCCGACGGACTCGCCGCGGCAGACATAGCAGACCATGTCCATCTCGGCGGACGGCTCGGTGAACGGGAAGTAGTTCGGCCGCAGCCGCGTCTTCATGTCCGGGCCGAAGAGCGCCTGGACCATGTGGTCGAGGGTGCCCTTCAGGTCGGCCATCGTCAGGCCCTCGTCGACGGCGAGCAGCTCGATCTGGTGGAAGACCGGGGTGTGCGTCGCGTCCAGCTCGTCCGTGCGGTACACACGGCCGGGGCAGACGATGTAGACGGGCGGCTCGCGGCGCTCGAGCAGCGCGCGCGCCTGCACCGGGGAGGTGTGCGTGCGCAGTACGACACCGGACTCGTCGCCGGTAGCGCCTTCGGGGCCCTGGACGAAGAACGTGTCCTGCATCTGCCGGGCCGGGTGGTCGGGCGTGAAGTTCAGGGCGTCGAAGTTGAACCACTCCGCCTCGACCTCGGGGCCCTCGGCGACCTCGTAGCCCATCGAGACGAAGACGTCGGCGACGCGCTCCATCATCGTGGTCAGCGGGTGGCGGGCGCCGGCGGCCATGCGGTCGTACGGCAGCGTGACGTCCACCGCCTCCTCGACCAGGACACGGGCGTCGCGCTCGGCCTCCAGCTCGCTCTGGCGGGCGGCCAGCGCCTTGCTGACGGCGCCGCGCGCCATGCCGACGCGCTTGCCGGCCTCGGCCTTGGCCTGCGGGGGCAGCGCGCCGATCTCGCGGTTGGCCAGCGCCAGCGGCGAGGTGCCGCCGGTGTGCGCGACCTTGGCCTCCTGGAGCGCGTCGAGGGAGTCCGCGGCCGCGAAGGCGGCGAGCGCCTCGTCCCGCATGCGCTCGATCTCTTCAGGTTTCAGTGCCTCGACCTCGACAGGGTCGTACGACTTGTTCGGTGCCGACATCTCTTCCCGTGCTTCCGGTTGGCTGGCGGATGGTCCCCGTCGACGAATCGGAGACGGAGTGTCCCAGGGTTGGGGACGCAAAGTGCCAACGACCGAGTCTAACGGGGGTGCGGTGAACGAATGCGCCCGCGGGCTGCTCGGGGCGTTCTGTGCGGAGTCGGTGGACTCACTGGAGATACGCCGGGGCCCCCACGGGCAACGTAAATCGGAACTCGGCACCGCCGCCGGGCGCGCGGCCGACCGTGATGGTCCCGCCGTGCGCCTCCACGATGCCCTTCACGATGTACAGCCCCAGTCCTGTCCCGCCGCGTTTGCTGCCCCGCCAGAAGCGGGTGAAGACGCGGCCCATCGACTCCTCCGGAATGCCGGAACCCTCGTCGCTCACGGTCACGGCGGTCTCGGCGCCGCCCCGCTCCCGTGGGGACGCGGCGGGCGCCACATCAATGGTGACCGTTCCCTCGCCGTGCCGCACCGCGTTTTCCAGCAGGTTGCTCAGCACCTGGTCGATCTTGTCGGGGTCCGCCCACAGGTCGGGCAGCGGCTGCTGGAGCCGCACGAGGAAGCGGGCGGCGTCCTGGCCGGAGGCGACGTATGCCTGGATGTGGCGGCCGACGGCCGCGCCGATGTCGACGGGCTGGCGGCGCAGTTCGAGCCGTCCGGAGTCGATGCGGGAGATGTCCAGGAGCTCCGCGATGAGCCGGGTGACGCGGTTGGCGTCGGCGTCGACGGTCTCCAGCATCAGCTTCTTCTGGTCGTCCGTGAACCGCTCCCACTTGGCGAGCAGCGTCGCCGTGAACCCCTTGACGGAGGTGAGGGGGGAGCGCAGCTCGTGGGCGACGGTGGCGATCAGCTCGGCGTGGCTGCGCTCGGTGCGGCGGCGGGCCTCGGTGTCGCGGAGGCAGACCACGACCCGGCGTACGGGCCCGGTGCGGGCGGTGCGCAGATAGCGGGCGGAGACCAGGACCTCGCGGCCGCCCGGCAGGAGCAGATTGCGCTCGGGCTGGCCGACGCGGATGGCGAGGCCGCCGTAGGGATCGGTCAGCTGCCACCAGCGGCGGCCTTCCAGGTCCTCTAACGGGAGGGCGCGCTCCAGGGGCGCGCCGAGTGCGTCGTCGGCGCGGACGGCGGTGATGCGGGCGGCGGCCGCGTTGAAGCAGATGATCCGGCCCGTCTCGTCCGCGACGACGAGCCCGTCGGGCAGTTCGTCGGGGTCGAGTCCGAGGCCGCACGGGTCACCGGGACCGCCACGGTCCGTGCGAGCACGGGCGATGTCCGCTGCTCCCGGTGCTCTGCTGGTGCCGACGCTCATTCCCCGTACCCCACCTCTCGGACTGGCCCGTCACCCTACTAGCTCGATGTGACGGAGCGGCACCCTCCGGCGGCGCGCTGTGCACGAGCGGAGGCATAGAGGCACACGGCTGCGGCCGTCGCGAGATTGAGGCTCTCGGCTCTGCCGTGGATCGGAACGCGCACCACGGCGTCGGCGAGCGCGCGGGTCTCCTCCGGCAGGCCCCACGCCTCGTTGCCGAAGACCCAGGCGGTGGGGGTGCCCATGGTGCCCTTGTCGAGTTCCGTGTCGAGGTCGTCCTGGCCCGCCCCGTCGGCGGCGAGGATGCGGACGCCCGCGTCCTTGAGCCCCTGCACCGCCCGCTCCACGGGTACGCCGACGGCGACCGGCAGATGGAAGAGGGAGCCGACCGAGGCGCGCACCGACTTGGGGTTGTAGAGGTCGACGGAGGCGTCGGTGAGGATGACGGCCTCGGCGCCCGCGGCGTCGGCGCAGCGCAGCACGGTCCCGGCGTTGCCGGGGTCGCGCACATGGGCGAGGACGGCGACCAGCCTGGGCCGCGCGGCCAGGATCTCCTCGAACGGCGTGTCCAGGAACCGGCAGACCCCGACGAGCCCCTGCGGGGTGACGGTCGTCGAGATGTCGGCGATGACGTCCTCGTCGGCGAGGTGCACCCGGGCTCCGGCGGCCCGGGCCTCCCCCACGATGTCGGCGTAGCGCTCGGCGGCGTCGACGGTGGCGAAGAGCTCGACGAGCGTGTCCGCGTGCCCGGCGGCCTCCCGCACGGCCTGTGGCCCCTCGGCGAGGAACAGCCGCTCCTTCCCCCGGAAATTCCGCTTGGCCAGCCGCCGGGCAGCACTGACGCGCGGCGACTTGGGGGAGATCAATTCAGCGGCAACCATAAAACCCACCTCAGGGACAGCGCCCCTGGAAGGGGCGCGGGGAACTGCGCGACCAGCCACACACAAACCCGCGGACGGCAGAAACCAGCAGGGGGCGGACGACCCCCGAACAGAAACGGACCCGCAGGCCACCAGGCCTACGGGTCCGAAACAACGCTCAGCGAAGCGTCACGCGGCCTTGGGCGCGTTCACGTCGCTCGGCAGCGCCTTCTGCGCGACCTCGACCAGCGCGGCGAACGCGTTCTGGTCGTTGACGGCCAGCTCCGCGAGGATCTTGCGGTCCACCTCGATGTTGGCGGCGTTCAGACCCTGGATGAAGCGGTTGTAGGTGATGCCGTTGGCGCGGGCAGCGGCATTGATGCGCTGGATCCACAGCCGGCGGAAGTCGCCCTTGCGCTTCTTGCGGTCGTTGTAGTTGTAGACCAGGGAGTGGGTGACCTGCTCCTTGGCCTTGCGGTACAGGCGCGAGCGCTGGCCGCGGTAGCCGCTGGCGGCTTCGAGGATCGCCCGACGCTTCTTGTGGGCGTTGACTGCCCGCTTGACGCGTGCCACTTGTTAACTCCTTGCAGCGGGGCCGTGGGTTGGACTCACACGACCCGGTTTCGATTGGGTCCCGGTCAGAGCTCGGGCGCGCGGGGCGCGCCCCGGCTCACTTGCCGAGAAGCTTCTTGATCTTCTTGGCGTCGCCCGGGGCCATCTCGGCGTTGCCGGTGAGGCGACGCGTCAGGGTGGACGACTTGCGCTCGAGCAGGTGGCGCTTGCCGGCGCGCTCACGGAGCACCTTGCCGGAGCCGGTGATCTTGAAGCGCTTGCTGGCACCGCTGTGCGTCTTGTTCTTCGGCATAGCGCCGTTCTCTCCTCGTCAGTGGCACTCCGATGCCCGGTCGTGAAACCGGGCATCCGGGAGCACCATATGTGTCAGTTGGCACCCTCTGGGCTCGCGCCCAAAGGATCAGGCCTCGGCAGGAGCCTCGGCCGGGGCCTCGGCGGGAGCCTCGGAAGGCTCTTCGTCCCCCTCGGCGGAGTTCTGCGAGCGGCCAGGGTTGGCCTTCGCGTCCGCCTTGCGGGCCGCCTGGGCCTCACGGGCCTCGGCCATCGCCTCGGTCTTCTTCTTGTGCGGACCGAGAACCATGATCATGTTTCGGCCGTCCTGCTTCGGGTTCGACTCGATGAACCCGAGGTCCTCGACGTCCGAAGCGAGGCGCTGCAGCAGTCGGAAACCCAGCTCGGGGCGGGACTGCTCGCGACCACGGAACATGATCGTGATCTTGACCTTGTCGCCCTGCTTGAGGAACCGGACGACGTGACCCTTCTTGGTGTCATAGTCGTGCGGGTCGATCTTCGGCCGGAGCTTCATCTCCTTGATGACCGTGTGCGCCTGGTTCTTGCGCGCCTCACGGGCCTTCATGGCCGACTCGTACTTGAACTTCCCGTAGTCCATGAGCTTGCACACGGGCGGACGGGCGGTAGCCGCCACCTCGACCAGGTCGAGGTCGTACTCCTGCGCAAGTTCCAGGGCCTTGGCAAGCGGAACAATTCCGACCTGCTCGCCGCTGGGTCCGACAAGTCGCACCTCGGGAACGCGAATCCGGTCGTTGATGCGGGGCTCGGCGCTGATGGATCCTCCTCGGTAGCACCACGCGACCGTCTGGCGGACAGCCGCGTTACGTCTGTTTCTGGACCAACCGAGCGAGGTCATAAAAAATGCCCCGACCGATCACAGAAGGGGCTCCACGTACTACCGGAGCACCTCCGCGGTGATCGCGGGGCGCACATCGGGCGACCCGAAGCCATAGGACTTCGGCCGCCTGACCGGTGACCCGCCGCTCCGGGGAGCGGCCAGGTGGGAGATCGGAGCCTCCACTTGTGGGCCGGATCCTTGCGTTGGCACGCGGGTCTCCGGCCGGTCGTTACACAAGGTTAGCAGCTCCCCCGGGGCAGGGCGAACCGGCGGGCCCACCGGCTCCCGGGGACCGGTGGCCGTGGCGCTCGGCTTATCGTGTGGGACATGAGCGACGCGACCCCCACCCCCGAGTCCCCCATGGGTGACTCCCCCGACTTCGACACCTTGACCCGTGACATCGCGGACGTGCCCGCGGTCGAGGTGATCACCACGGTGGCGGTCCACCTGATGAGCGCCGCCGCGGTCAACCTCGGCCTCGCCGAGGGTGGCGAGGGCCACAAGGACCTCGACGAGGCCCGCAAGCTGATCCACTCGCTGGCCGGCCTGATGGACGCGAGCGCCACGGAGATCAGTTCCTTCCACGCGGCGCCGCTGCGCGACGGCCTGAAGTCGCTGCAGCTGGCGTTCCGCGAGGCGTCGATCGTGGCGGACGAGCCGGGTCAGGGCCCGGGCGAGAAGTACACGGGCCCGGTCTTCGGCTGAGCCTTCACCGCGTGGATACGTACGTACGTCACGCCGTACGTACGTAAAGGGGCTCGCCCGGTGGCGTCGCCTCGGCAGGCAGGAGTGCCAGGTCGAGGCCGCGCACCAGGCGGGCCCTCAGTGTTTCGTCGGCGGCGATGCGGCGGGCCACGCGCTGGGCGGCCCGGGCGGGGTCGGCGGCCGGGTCGAGGACCAGGGCGAGGGTGCCGTCGGAGCTGCCGGGGCCGAGGTGGGCGCGGAGCACGGCGGGCTCGGCGGCGACGGCCGCGCGCACGGCGCCGGTGACGGCGGGGTCGGCGAGCGGGTCGGCGCTCGCGCGGCCCTCGGCGAGGGCGAGCAGCGCGGCCCTGCCCAGCTCGTAGGGGACGGGGCCCGCGAGGTCGAGGACGATCGTGTCGGCCTGCTCGTGGGCGGCGGCCTGGAGCGCCTGGTGCAGGGGGACGGCGACGGGACGGGCCGCCGGGTCCCACAGGGCAAGGGCCTCGATGGAGGTGAAGGCGGGCAGCGCCTTGCGGTCGCCCGCCTTCAGCGTGGGGACGGCCATGTCGCTGGTCTTCTCGCGGCGGAGGCCGTTCTCGTCCTCCTCGACCTCGCCGAGCACGGCGACGACGGGGACGAGGAGCCGGGCCTTGGCCAGAGCTTCGAGTACGGGGCCGTGGGCCGAGCGGTCCTGCGACCAGGCGGTGAGCGCCGCGGCGAGCCGGGGGTCGGCGGTGCCGTCGTCGTCGGAGAAGCCGGGGTCGGGAATGTTCTTGTTCGCCATGTTCGCCACGGTGTCGACCCTACAGAGGGCCGCCGGGCTGCCTTCCTCGCGGGCCGCGCCTGCCTTCCAGGAGCTGGGTCACGGCCTCGGGCAGGGGGCCGCGCCGCCCGCGCCACAGATAGATGCCGGCCGCGAGCAGGGCCACGCCGAGGCCGCCCGCGAGGGGTCCGACCCAGGCGGCGGGGCCGCTGTGGGCGTCGGCCGTGTCGGGGCCCGGGCCGAAGTACTTCTGGCCGTACGCCGCCGCGCGCGGCTTGTCCTGCTCGAGCTTGCCGGCGCGGGCGAGGGCGGCCGCCGGGTCGATGA
Organism: Streptomyces anatolicus; assembly: GCF_019400875.1. Taxonomy (NCBI): domain Bacteria; kingdom Bacillati; phylum Actinomycetota; class Actinomycetes; order Kitasatosporales; family Streptomycetaceae; genus Streptomyces; species Streptomyces anatolicus. The sequence continues at coordinate 16,880 of NZ_WMBF01000091.1, forward strand.
GGCCGAAGCCGCGGGAGTCGTCGCGGCCGCCGGGCGGTGCGTCGCGGGCGGTGTTCTCCAGGAGCTGCTTGATCTGCGCGGGCGTGAGCCGCGGGTGGGCGGCGCGGATCAGCGCGACGGCGCCGGAGACGAAGGCGGAGGCGGCGCTGGTGCCCCAGCCCTCGTAGTACTTGCGGTCGGGGTCGGCGATGACGATGTCGTCGCCGGGCGCGGCGACGGTGGCGTACCAGCGGCGGGTGGAGAAGGAGGCGCGGTCGCCGTTCTCGTCGACGGCCGTCGCGGCGATCACGCCGGGGTAGGCGGCCGGGTAGGAGACGTGGTCGCCGCGTTCGCCGCCGTTGCCCGCGGAGGCGACGACGGCGACGCCCTTCTTGAGGGCGTACTGGACGGCGGCGTCCTCGGCGGGTTCGGGGTGGGCGGACTTGGAGTCGTCGCCGAGGGAGAGGTTGATGACGTCGGCGCCGTGGTCGGCGGCCCAGCGGATGCCTTCGGCGAGCGCGTTGCCGCGGGTGTTGCGGGCCTTCTTGCGGGCGGGGTCGCCGTCTTCGAGGATCACGCGGATCGGCAGGATCTTTGCTTCGGGCGCGATGCCGAGTACGCCGTCGGCGCGGCCCACGCCGTGGCCGTGGCCCGCGATGATGCCGGCCATGGCGGTGCCGTGCCGGGCCCAGGGGCGGTCGCCCCGGCGGGCGCCGAAGCCGACCATGTCCTTGCCCTCCAGGACGCTGCCCGCAAGGTCCGGGTGCTGGTCGTCGATGCCGGTGTCCAGGACGGCGACGGTGATGCCGTTGCCCTTGGTGGTCTGCCAGACCTGGTCGGTGCGCATGGCGTCGAGGGCCCACTGCTGGGCGCGGATGCCGTCGTCGGCGTGGGCCGGGGTGGCGAGGGCGAGGGTCAGCGCGGCGGCGACCGCGCCGGCCACCAGCATCTGACGGGGCCTTGCTGGCTGACGGTCCCTCATCACGCCTTCTCCGCCTTCGCGATGGTCTTGCGCAGGCCTCGCTCGACGCGGTCGGCGATGCCCTTCGCCTCGTGGCCCAGGCCGGACTGGGCGGGCGCCGACGCGGTGTTGCTGCCCATCGCCTCGGTGGCCGGTTCGGGGTCGGTGACGGCGCGGCCGTCGGCGAATCCGGATACGGCGTACGCGACGACGGGCGCGTCCGGCAGCACGGAGACCGTCCAGGACGCGCGCTGGGCGTCCCCGAAGTGTTCGGCGGCCGTGCCATTGGCCGCGTACGGCCTCGGCATGAGGTCGGGGCGCCGGTCGAGTCCCTCATCCGTGAAACGGTTCCGCAGGGCGCGCATGGCGTCGGCGTCCGCCTTGGTGAACAGCAGGCCCACGGTGGTGACATGGCTGCGGGTGGCGTCGGTGTAGGTGGCGCGGAGCAGGCGCAGGCAGCCGGCCGGGGCGAGGGCCTTGGCCAGCAGCGGGTCGAAGGCGGCCGCGCAGCCGCTGTCGGGGGCGACGGCGACGCGGGTCCAGGAGCGGTCGGCGCCGCCGGGGCCCGCGCCCTCGCCCTTGAGGGTGGCGGGGAAGAGCCCGTCGACGGGGACGCTGTGCCAGAGCCGGCCGGTGACGGCGTACGCACTGCGGGTACCGCCGGTGGCGGACGACTCCCCGGTCAGCCAACTCCCGGTGACGGCGCCTCCGATGAGCCCGAGCCCGAGCACGACGCAGGCCACGGCGGCGGCCACGCGGCCTGCGGGGCGCGGCCGGGTGGCGGTGTCGTCGTAGGCGGCGGCCCGCGCGAAGAACACGAGCCGCTCGGCGCGGGGCCGGGGCGGCTCATCGGTGCCGGAGCCGCGCGGGGTGCCTGCGGACGCGGACGCGGGCGGGGCGTCGGGGAG
>NZ_WMBF01000793.1:0-1682 GCF_019400875.1 Streptomyces anatolicus
ACGCTCTGCTTACCGAACCTTTAGCAGGCCCTAGACTCCCGTGCGTACAGATCGTCGAACAGGATCAGCATCAGGGCCAAGGGCGGTCGGGGAGTGAGGAGCTGACGTGTGTGAGGAGCTGACGTGCACGTGACGAACGTCGCGGCGAGCTACTACCAGTCGTACTCCGTCGTCGGGCTGCTCGCCCTCGTGGGCGTGGTGTTCGTCGCCGTCGCCTTCGGCGCGGGCCGGCTGCTGCGCCCGGTGGTGCCGACCCCCGAGAAACTCCTGACGTACGAGTGCGGCGTCGACCCCGTCGGCGAGGGCTGGGCCCACACCCAGGTCCGCTACTACGTCTACGCCTTCCTCTACGTGATCTTCGCCGTCGACTCGATCTTCCTCTTCCCCTGGGCGACGGTCTTCGCCGCGCCCGGCTACGGCGCGACCACGCTCGTGGAGATGTTCATCTTCCTCGGCTTCCTCGCCGTGGGCCTGCTGTACGCATACAAGAAGGGCGTCCTTACATGGACGTGAGCGCTGTGACCCCCGCTCCCGTGGACCTCCCGGAGCCGAAACGGCTCGGCGTGCTCTCCCGCCTGGCCCCCGAGCCGATGAAGGTGGTCCTCAACTGGGGCCGCCGCTACTCCCTCTGGGTCTTCAACTTCGGCCTCGCCTGCTGCGCCATCGAGTTCATCGCCGCCTCCATGGCGCGCCACGACTTCATCCGGCTCGGCGTCATCCCCTTCGCGCCGGGCCCGCGCCAGGCCGACCTGATGGTCGTCTCCGGCACGGTCACGGACAAGATGGCCCCCGCGGTCAAGCGCCTGTACGAGCAGATGCCCGAACCGAAGTACGTCATCTCCTTCGGCGCCTGCTCCAACTGCGGCGGCCCGTACTGGGACTCGTACTCCGTCACCAAGGGCGTCGACCAGATCATCCCCGTCGACGTATACGTGCCCGGGTGCCCGCCCCGGCCCGAGGCGCTGCTCCAGGGCATCCTCAAGCTCCAGGAGAAGATCGCCGCCGAGTCGCTGGGGGAGCGGTACGGGAACGGCCCCGGCACGCGGCCCTCCACGGCGGCGCTGCGCAGCGGCCTGGTGAAGGCGCCCGCGCCGGGGGAGGCCCAGGCATGACCGGCTGGCTGCCGAGCCCCGTCGAAGAGCTGTTCGGCCCGGAGGCGACGGCCGACGAGTCGTACGACGTACTGACCGTCGACGTCCCCCCGGCCCGGTGGACCACCGCCCTCGAAACGGCCCGCACCACGCTGGCCTGCACCTACTTCGACTGGCTGAGCGCGGTCGACGAGCCGGAGACCGGTTTCCGCGTCGCCGCCCACGTCGTCGCGCTCTCTCCCGTACGCCGCCTCCTGCTCCGTACGACGGTCGCCCATGACGCCCCCGTCCTCGCCTCCGCCGTCGGTGTCTACGCGGGCGCCGCCTGGCACGAGCGCGAGACGCACGAGATGTTCGGCGTGACGTTCGAGGGCCACCCCGGGCTGACCCCGCTGCTCCTCCCCGAGAACTTCGAGGGCCACCCGCTCCGCAAGGACTTCGTGCTCGCGGCCCGCGTCGCGAAGGCCTGGCCGGGCGCCAAGGAGCCGGGCGAGTCCGAACACGGCGGCCCCAAGCGCCGCCAGATGCTGCCCCCCGGCGTGCCCGACCCGAACGAGTGGGGCCCCCTGAAGGGCCAACTCCCGCCTGCCC
>NZ_WMBF01000092.1:0-18254 GCF_019400875.1 Streptomyces anatolicus
GTACGAAGGCGACCGAGCGGACGCCCTGGACGGTGAGGTCGGTGAGGAGGTCCGCGGTCTCGGCGGTGGCGGTGCGGCGGACGGGGGCGCCCTTCTCGCCGTGCAGATCGGTGAGCGGCGGCTCCCAGAGGGCGAAGACGAGTTCGCCGCGGGGTGAGGCGTCGTCGGCGACCTCCTTCACGGGCAGGCCGATGAGGCGCTCCGCGGAGGCGGCGGGGTCGGCGGAGGTGGCGGAGGCCAGCAGGAAGACGGGGTCCGAGCCGTAGCGCGCGCAGAGGCGGCGCAGACGGCGGATGACCTGGGCGACGTGGGAGCCGAAGACGCCGCGGTAGGTGTGGCACTCGTCGATGACGACGTACCGCAGGGCGCGCAGGAAGGAGGACCAGCGGGGGTGGGAGGGGAGGATCCCGCGGTGCAGCATGTCGGGGTTGGTCAGCACGTAGTTGGCGTACTGGCGCACCCATTCGCGTTCCTCGAAGGGGGTGTCGCCGTCGTACACCGCGGGGCGTACGGCGTTGCCCAGCGGGGCGGCGAGTGCGCGTACGGCGCGGCGCTGGTCGGCCGCCAGGGCCTTGGTGGGGGCCAGGTACAGGGCGGTGGCGCCGCGCCCGTTGGGTGCCTCGGAGCCATCGAGGAGGGCGGAGAGGACGGGTGTGAGGTAGGCCAGGGACTTGCCGGAGGCGGTGCCGGTGGCCACGACCACGGATGCGCCGTCGAGGGCGTGCTCGGCCGCCAGGGCCTGATGGGCCCAGGGACGCTCGATGCCCGCCGCCCGAACGGCGGATATGACCTCCGCGCGGATGCGGTCGGGCCAGACTGCATACCGAGCCGCACGTGGGGGCAAGTGCTCCGTATGAGTGACGCGCGATGCACGGCTCGGCCCAGCGGTGAGCCGGTCGAGGACCGCCCGCGGGGACGTCTGTGCCGGGGCGCCCGAGGAGGGTCCTCCGGTGGGAGAATTCTTGGCCATCGGCATCGAGTGTGTCACTGGCGGGATGGACAATGGTCCGAAGGCGTCGTGCACGCCCGCCGGTAAGTGATCGAATGCCATCGCGGCTGGCGATCCGTCCTGGGGGCTGCCGAGGTGTCCCGAGGGATGACCGCTCGATAGCAAGGTGCTGGAGGATCCGTGGACCTGTCCCTGTCGACCCGTACCGTCGGCGATCGTACGGTCGTCGAGGTCGGTGGCGAAATCGATGTTTATACCGCGCCCAAGCTGCGCGAGCAGTTGGTCGAGTTGGTGAACGACGGCAGTTTCCATCTTGTCGTCGACATGGAGGGCGTGGACTTCCTCGACTCCACCGGACTCGGCGTGCTGGTCGGCGGCCTGAAGCGCGTGCGTGCCCACGAGGGCTCGCTGCGCCTGGTCTGCAACCAGGAGCGCATTCTCAAGATCTTCCGCATTACCGGCCTGACCAAGGTGTTCCCCATCCACACCTCGGTCGAGGAAGCGGTCTCGGCCACCGACTGAGGCCCGCAGTGGCAGTACAGCAGGGGGCCGGGCCCGCGGCCCGGTCCCCTGACAGCACGCGCGTACGTCCGAGGGGGATGCATGGCCACCGTTGAACTCCGCTTCAGCGCGCTGCCCGAGCACGTCAGGACGGCCCGCCTCGTGGCGGCCGCGGTCGCGCGCAGGGCCGGAGTGGACGAGGCCGTCCTCGACGAGGTCAGGCTCGCGGTCGGCGAGGCCTGCACGCGCGCCGTCGGGCTGCACCAAAGCAACGGCGTCGACGCGCCGGTGCGGGTCGCGCTGATCGAGGACGAGAAGCAGTTCTCCATCGAGGTCGGCGACGAGGCACCCCGTTCGGCACCCGGTGACCGGGCGCCGGGCGCGCGGCCCGGCCAGGGCGAGGAGCTGGAGGCCGAGGGCGAGGACGAGATGGGTCTCGCGGTCATCAGCGGCCTCGTGGACGACGTCGAGGTCACCGCCGGCGAGTCCGGCGGCCTGATCCGCATGAGGTGGCCGACGACCCCCGCGCCACTTCTGCCCTGACCCGCGCCACCCGCTCCGCGCGGCCCCGTCGTCGGCGCCCCCGCCCCGAGGGGTATCCAAAACCGAACACCCGCTCGCTCTGACAGGCCCTGCCACCACCACGGTGAACAGGGCCTTTTCTTATTCTGATCACTTATTTCACTAGATCAATGAGGGCCGTCAACGGTTTTGAGGCATTACCGCTTTCGGGTCCAGTCTGCGGCCGCGATCATTTGCTGAGAAGCAATCTCAGGTCAATTGCGTTAGTGGCGCTCTGTTTTGATCAGGTTCCGCTCCCTACAATCCGTCCACATCTTGAGCTCAGCCCCAGCGTCAAGGAGGACGAATGGCGGGGCTTTCTTCCCCTCATCAGTTTGACCACCCCTCAACCTTCGCAGCCGCAGTCCTTACGGACGACAATCGACTTATCGTGATGGTCATCGCGGCCGTCGCGCTCGCCGCGCTCGTCGTCGCCGGGGTCCTGGTGCGCCAGGTACTCGCGGCCGGCGAGGGCACCGACAGCATGAAGAAGATCGCGAAGGCGATCCAGGAAGGCGCGAACGCCTATCTGGGCCGGCAGCTCCGCACGCTCGGTGTATTCGCCGTCGTGGTGTTCTTCCTGCTCATGCTGCTGCCCGCGGACGACTGGAATCAGCGCGCCGGACGTTCGATCTTCTTCTTGATCGGAGCGGCGTTCTCGGCGACCACCGGCTATATCGGTATGTGGCTCGCCGTGCGCAGCAATGTGCGCGTCGCTGCCGCCGCCCGGGAAGCCACTCCGGCGGAAGGCGAACCCGAAAAGGATCTCACCGCCGTCTCGCACAAAGCAATGAAGATCGCTTTCCGTACGGGCGGCGTCGTCGGCATGTTCACCGTCGGGCTCGGCCTGCTGGGCGCCTCCTGCGTGGTGCTCGTCTACGCGGCCGACGCGCCGAAGGTGCTCGAAGGTTTCGGCCTCGGAGCCGCGCTGATCGCGATGTTCATGCGTGTCGGCGGCGGCATCTTCACCAAGGCCGCCGACGTCGGCGCCGACCTGGTCGGCAAGGTCGAGCAGGGCATTCCGGAGGATGATCCGCGCAATGCCGCGACCATCGCCGACAACGTGGGCGACAACGTCGGCGACTGCGCCGGTATGGCCGCCGACCTCTTCGAGTCGTACGCCGTCACGCTCGTCGCCGCGCTGATCCTCGGCAAGGTGGCGTTCGGCGACTCCGGGCTCGCCTTCCCGCTGATCGTCCCGGCCATCGGCGTCGTGACGGCGATGATCGGCATCTTCGCGGTCGCGCCGCGGCGCGCCGACCGCAGCGGCATGAGCGCCATCAACCGCGGGTTCTTCATCTCCGCGGTCATCTCGCTGGTGCTCGTCGCCGGGGCCGTCTACGTCTACCTCCCGTCCTCGTACGCGGATCTGGACGGCATCACGGACGCGGCGATCGCGGGCCACAACGGCGATCCGCGGGTCCTGGCGCTCACCGCCGTGGCCATCGGCATCGTGCTGGCCGCCCTGATCCAGCAGCTCACCGGCTACTTCACCGAGACCAACCGGCGTCCCGTCAGGGATATCGGCAAGACCTCGCTGACCGGTCCCGCCACCGTCGTACTGGCGGGCATCTCGATCGGTCTCGAATCGGCCGTCTACACCGCGCTGCTCATCGGGCTCGGCGTGTACGGGGCGTTCCTGCTCGGCGGCACGTCGATCATGCTCGCCCTCTTCGCGGTCGCCCTGGCCGGTACGGGCCTGCTCACCACCGTCGGCGTCATCGTCGCCATGGACACCTTCGGTCCCGTCTCCGACAACGCGCAGGGCATCGCCGAGATGTCCGGTGACGTCGAGGGCGCGGGCGCGCAGGTGCTCACCGACCTGGACGCCGTCGGCAACACCACCAAGGCCATCACCAAGGGCATCGCCATCGCGACCGCGGTCCTCGCGGCGGCGGCGCTCTTCGGGTCGTATCGCGACGCCATCGCGACCGCGGCCAAGGACGTCGGCGAGAAACTCGGCGACGGCGCCCCGATGAACCTGGTGATGGACATCTCACAGCCCAACAACCTGGTGGGCCTGATCCTCGGCGCCGCGGTCGTCTTCCTCTTCTCGGGGCTCGCGATCAACGCGGTGTCGCGGTCGGCCGGGGCCGTGGTCTACGAAGTGCGGCGGCAGTTCCGCGAGCACCCCGGGATCATGGACTACAGCGAGCAGCCCGAGTACGGACGCGTCGTCGACATCTGCACCAAGGACGCGCTGCGCGAGCTGGCCACCCCGGGTCTGCTCGCCGTGCTCACGCCGATCGCGGTCGGCTTCTCGCTCGGTGTCGGCGCGCTCGGCTCGTTCCTGGCGGGCGCGATCGGCACAGGCACGCTGATGGCGGTCTTCCTCGCCAACTCCGGTGGTGCCTGGGACAACGCGAAGAAGCTCGTCGAGGACGGTCACCACGGCGGCAAGGGCAGTGAGGCCCACGCCGCGGTCGTCATCGGCGACACCGTGGGCGACCCGTTCAAGGACACCGCGGGCCCGGCGATCAACCCCCTGCTGAAGGTGATGAACCTCGTGGCGCTGCTCATCGCGCCCGCGGTCGTCAAGTTCAGCTACGGGGACGACGCCAGCGTCGGCATGCGGGTCCTCATCGCGGTGGCCTCCATCGCGGTCATCATCGGCGCGGTCTACGTCTCCAAGCGGCGGGGCATCGCCGTCGGGGACGAGGGCAACGCCGGGCGGACGGCCAAGTCGGCCGACCCGGCGGTCGTTTCGTAACCCGGAGCGGGACGCGTCCAACACGCGGGCGGGCGGCGCAGTTTGATGCGCCGTCCGCCCGTTGTCGTACGGGCGTACGCCCACGGCCCGGCCTGCGGCGAGCCGGGCGTCTGACGGGTCGTGAGCCTTCTCTCTCGCTTCTCGCCATCTGCTTGGTGCAAATGGCTGCAATAGGGGTTGTATCGGGCCCACGGCATGCGTTTGTCGCTCGTTTGGCGTGTAAGTTCCGGGGCCGAGAGCCATGGAAGGGACCAATCCGGTGAACAAGAAGCTTGCAGCCGCACTGTCCGGCGGTGCGGTACTGGTACTCACTCTGTCCGGGTGCAGCAGCGACGACGGCAACAAGGAACTGGACGACTGGGCCAAGAAGGTCTGCGACTCCGTCCAGCCGCAGTCGAAGAAGATCGCGGACGCCAACGCCGCGATCCAGAAGGAGACCTCCGACAACAGCTCTCCGGCCGACGTCCAGAAGACCGACTCCAAGGCGTTCCAGGACATGTCCGACGCCTACAAGGCGATGGGCGCCTCCGTGAAGGACGCGGGCGCGCCGCCGGTCGACGACGGGCAGAAGAAGACGGATGACGCCGTCAAGGAGCTGAACGGCATCTCCAAGTCGTACGACGACCTGAAGAAGCAGGTCGACGGCTTGGACACCAAGAACCAGGCGGACTTCGCCGACGGCCTCAAGGACGTCGCGGGCGAGCTGGACAAGCTGAGCAAGAGCGGCAACGAGGCACTGGAGAAGTTGCAGGAGGGGGAGGTCGGCAAGGCGATGGGCAAGCAGGACAGCTGCAAGAGCGCGTCCGCCACGCCGTCGGCCGGGAACTGACCCCCGCCCCGCACTGCCCCGGCGCCCGGGTACCGTCCGCCCGCGCCGGGGCAGGGCCGTGGAGCCGCCCGCGGGTCACAATGGGGGCGTGAGTAACGCCAGCCTCCCCCTGCCCTCGTCCGACCGCGCCGACGTAGCCGCCTCCTTGCGGCAGGCTCTGCTCGCCGCCGACTTCACCGCCGACGGGCTGCTCGAACTGCTCGGGGCGCCCGCCTACGCCGCGCTCGCGCGCAGTGAGACCGTGCCCGCGCTGCGGGCCACCCGCGGGGACAGCGGCCTCGCGGCCCTCGTACGCCTCTTCCTGCTCCAGGAAACCGTGCCCCACGCGCGCGTGGCGGACGTCCTGCCCGTCGACGCCCTCCTGGAGAGCCGCTGGCTGGCCGGGCAGGGAAGTGAGCTGCGGGCGACCGTGGACGTGCGGCCCTATGGCGGGCCGAACGGCGAGGACTGGTTCATCGTCTCCGACCTGGGCTGCGCGGTCGGCGGCGCCGGCGGCATCGGCAGCCACGACGAAGGCGTCGTCCTCGGTGTCGGCGGGGCGTCCACCACGCTCGCCGGGATCACCGTGCGGACACCGGTCGACAGCGCGCTCGACCTCGGCACCGGCTCCGGCATCCAGGCCCTGCACGCCGCGCAGCACGCCACGCGCGTGACGGCGACCGACCTCAACCCCCGGGCACTGGAGTTCACCCGGCTCACGCTCGCCCTGTCCGGGGCTCCGGAGGCGGACCTGCGCGAGGGCTCCCTCTTCGAGCCGGTGGGGGACGAGACGTACGACCTGATCGTGTCGAACCCGCCCTTCGTGATCTCGCCGGGCGCCCGGCTCACCTACCGCGACGGCGGGATGGGCGGGGACGATCTGTGCCGGTCGCTCGTTCAGGAGGCGGGGGAGCGGTTGAACGAAGGGGGGTACGCGCACTTCCTGGCCAACTGGCAGCACGTGGACGGCGAGGAGTGGCAGGACCGCCTGCGCTCCTGGGTGCCGCGCGGCTGCGACGCCTGGATCGTGCAGCGCGAGGTGCAGGACATCACGCAGTACGCCGAGCTGTGGCTGCGGGACGCGGGGGACCACCGCCAGGACCCCACGTCGTACGCGCGGCGGTACGAGGCGTGGCTCGACGAGTTCGAGGCGCGCGGGACACGGGCCGTCGGGTTCGGCTGGATCACGCTGCGCAAGACCGGGGCCGCCGAGCCGAGCGTGACCGTCGAGGAGTGGCCGCACCCCGTCGAGCAGCCGCTCGGCGAGACGGTGCAGGAGTTCTTCGACCGCCAGGACTATCTGCGTGCGCACGACGACGCGGCGCTGCTCGCCGGGCACTTCAAGCTCGCCGACGAGGTCATGCAGGAGCAGGTCGGCCTTCCGGGCGCCGAGGACCCGGAGCACGTCGTGCTGCGCCAGCACCGCGGGATGCGCCGGGCCACCAAGGTGGACACGGTCGGCGCCGGATTCGCAGGCGTGTGCGACGGTTCGCTGAGCGCCGGACGGATCCTGGACGCCATCGCGCAACTGGTCGGCGAGGACCCGGTACTGCTGCGGGACCGCACGCCCGCGCAGATCAGGCTCCTGGTGGAGCAGGGCTTCCTGCTGCCTGTCGGGGCGTAGGGCCTGCCAGGCTCGGGCGCGGCCGCGCCGGCCCGCGCGGCAGCGTCCGGGATCCCGGGGCGGTGAAATCGGCCAACATCCCGTACGTATGCGGCGATTGGCATACGTACGACGGTGGAGCGGGCCGTCCGCCGTTCACCCGGATTTCGCGCTCCCGATTCCCGGCCGTGCCAGCCTCCTGGCGGACCGCCGAGGAAGAGCTGCACGGGGAGGCAAAGGGCCATGGAGAGCGCACCCGCGATCTTCGCCGGAACGGTGTTCGCGCTGTTCGGCGCAGGGCTGCTGCTGTGGACCGGGGCGCGGGTCGCGCACCGCGAGCCCGTCGCCCACGGTGTGAAGCCCGTCGCATCGGCGACGCTCGCCGCGCTCGCGGGGTCCGGGGCGCTGCTTCTCGGAGTGTGGTGTTTCACTCGCCTGTGACGCGAGGGCGCCGACGCGGCGCAGGGGCTCGGTCCGACGTGGCGGAGGGGGTCGGTCCGACGTGGCGGAGGAGGTCGTTCCAGCGCGACATAGGGGAGTGCTCCAGGACCGGGAAGGGACGACTCCGGTGATCGCGCCGGTGTGACGAGGTCGTCGCCCGGGCAGGGCGCCGAAACAGCAGGTCGCCACTCCGGGCGGCAGGAATGGCGGTAGTCGGGTTACCGTTCGAGTGGCCGTTGCGGGCTTTTCCCGTTTGACACGGGGGCGGGATGTACCGTCACACTCCGCAGCGACAGCGCAACGCAAGCCATGCGAGCACTGCCACCGCACGGCCAAGAGCACTGCCACGAGCAATGCCATCGCGCACTGCCACCGAGCGTCGACCGGAGAGAAGAGCGAAGTTGTCCCCGACCAGCGAGACCGCACAGGGCGGCCGCCGACTCGTCATCGTCGAGTCGCCTGCCAAGGCGAAGACGATCAAGAGCTACCTCGGCCCCGGCTACGTAGTCGAGGCCAGCGTCGGGCACATCCGCGACCTCCCCAACGGCGCCGCGGAGGTGCCCGAGAAGTACACCGGCGAGGTGCGCCGCCTCGGCGTGGACGTCGAGCATGACTTCCAGCCCATCTATGTCGTCAACGCCGACAAGAAGGCGCAGGTCAAGAAGCTCAAGGACCTCCTGAAGGACTCCGACGAACTCTTCCTCGCCACCGATGAGGACCGCGAGGGCGAAGCCATCGCGTGGCACCTCCTCGAGGTCCTGAAGCCCAAGGTCCCCGTCCACCGGATGGTCTTCCACGAGATCACCAAGGAAGCGATCCGCAGCGCCGTCGCCAACCCGCGCGAGCTGAACAAGCGGATGGTCGACGCCCAGGAGACCCGCCGCATCCTCGACCGCCTCTACGGCTACGAGGTCTCGCCGGTCCTGTGGAAGAAGGTCATGCCGCGCCTGTCGGCAGGCCGCGTCCAGTCCGTGGCCACCCGCCTCGTCGTCGAACGGGAGCGCGAGCGCATCGCCTTCCGCTCCGCCGAGTACTGGGACCTGACCGGCACCTTCGGCACCGGCCGCGCCGGTGACGCCTCCGACCCCTCGCAGCTCGTCGCCCGCCTCACCCAGGTCGACGGCAAGCGCATCGCGCAGGGCCGCGACTTCAACTCCGTCGGACAGCTCAAGGCGGGCAGCGCGGGCACCCTGCACCTGGACGAGGCGAACGCCCGCGCGCTGGCCGCCGCCCTCCAGAACACGGACTTCTCCGTACGGTCCGTCGAGTCCAAGCCCTACCGCCGCTCTCCGTACGCCCCGTTCCGTACGACGACGCTCCAGCAGGAGGCCTCGCGCAAGCTCGGCTTCGGCGCGAAGGCGACCATGCAGGTGGCCCAGAAGCTGTACGAGAACGGCTTCATCACCTATATGCGTACGGACTCCACGACCCTGTCCGACACGGCGGTCTCCGCCGCTCGTGCGCAGGTCACGCAGCTCTACGGCAGCGACTACCTGCCGGACAAGCCGCGTACGTACGCCGGAAAGGTCAAGAACGCGCAGGAGGCGCACGAGGCGATCCGCCCCTCGGGTGATCGTTTCCGCACGCCGGCCGAGACCGGCCTGACCGGTGATCAGTTCCGGCTCTACGAGCTGATCTGGAAGCGGACCGTCGCCTCCCAGATGAAGGACGCGACCGGTAACTCCGTCACGGTCAAGATCGGTGGCCGCGCCTCCGACGGCCGCGACGCCGAGTTCAGCGCGTCCGGCAAGACCATCACCTTCCACGGCTTCCTCAAGGCGTACGTCGAGGGCGCCGACGACCCGAACGCCGAGCTGGACGACCGCGAGCGCAGGCTGCCGCAGGTCGGCGAGGGTGACGCGCTCTCCGCCGACGAGATGTCGGTCGACGGCCACGCGACCAAGCCGCCTGCCCGCTACACCGAGGCCTCGCTGGTCAAGGAGTTGGAAGAGCGCGAGATCGGCCGCCCGTCGACGTACGCGTCGATCCTCGGGACCATCCTCGACCGCGGATACGTCTTCAAGAAGGGGACGGCGCTCGTCCCCTCCTTCCTGTCGTTCGCCGTCGTCAATCTCCTGGAGAAGCACTTCGGGCGACTTGTCGACTACGACTTCACCGCCAGGATGGAGGACGACCTCGACCGCATCGCGCGCGGCGAGGCGCAGGCCGTGCCGTGGCTGCGGCGCTTCTACTTCGGTGAGGGCGAGGCCTCCGGCGGCGCGGCCGAGGCGGGCAACGGCGACGGCGACCACCTCGGCGGCCTCAAGGAACTCGTCACCGACCTGGGCGCGATCGACGCCCGCGAGGTGTCGTCCTTCCCCGTCGGCGACGGCATCATGCTGCGCGTGGGTCGCTACGGCCCCTACATCGAGCGCGGCGAGCGGGACTCCGAGGAGCACCAGCGCGCCGACGTCCCCGAGGACCTGGCGCCGGACGAGCTGACCGTCGAGTACGCGGAGGAGCTGCTTGCCAAGCCGAGCGGGGACTTCGAGCTGGGCGCCGACCCGGCGTCGGGCCACCAGATCGTCGCCAAGGACGGGCGCTACGGCCCGTATGTGACGGAGATCCTTCCCGAGGGCACCCCGAAGACCGGCAAGAACGCGGTCAAGCCGCGCACGGCCTCGCTCTTCAAGTCCATGTCGCTCGACACGGTCACCCTTGAGGACGCGCTGAAGCTGATGTCGCTGCCGCGTGTGGTCGGCACCGACGCCGAGGGCGTCGAGATCACCGCGCAGAACGGCCGGTACGGCCCGTACCTGAAGAAGGGCACCGACTCGCGCTCGATCGAGAGCGAGGAGCAGCTTTTCACGATCACGCTGGAAGAGGCCCTGGAGATCTACTCCAAGCCGAAGCAGCGGGGGCGTGCGGCCGCGAAGCCGCCGCTGAAGGAGCTGGGCGAGGACCCGGTCAGCGGGAAGCCCGTCGTCGTCAAGGACGGCCGCTTCGGGGCGTACGTGACCGACGGCGAGACCAACGCGACGCTGCGGGCGGCGGACTCGGTCGAGGACATCACTCCGGAGCGGGGCTACGAACTGCTCGCGGAGAAGCGGGCGAAGGGTCCGGCCAAGAAGACGGCCAAGAAGGCGCCCGCCAAGAAGGCACCGGCCAAGAAGACCGCCGCCAAGAAGACGGCTGCCAAGAAGACGGCTGCTAAGAAGACCACCGCTAAGAAGACCACTGCCAAGAAGACGGCCGCCACGAAGACGGTCGCTTCCAGCACGGCTGCTTCGGAGGACTGACGGCGGGGCGGGCAGCGGCCCTGCGGTCGTTTGTTCGGGTGGGCCGACGGGGAAGTTGTCCGTCCAGATAGGCTGGACGGATGACGCGTGCCGAGCAGCCAACGGCCGGAACCCCGGCCCCCGACGACGCCCTGGTCGCAGATTCCCGAGAGCGTGCGGTCCGCGCTCTGCTGCGCGTACCGCAGCTGAAGCGGTTGTGGAGCGCGCAACTCGTCGGCAGTGTCGGCGACGCGCTCGCTCTGCTCGTGCTGGTGATTCTCGCGCTCCAGTCGGCCATCGCGGAAGGCGCCTTCGGAGGCGGCTACCGCGGCGTGGCCTTCGCCATCACCGCCGTCTTCGGAGCGCGCGTCCTCGCGACGCTGCTCTTCGGAGCGGTGCTCCTCGGACCGCTCACCTCCCTGACCTCACCCGGCGGACCGCTCGACCGGCGCTGGACCATGGTCGGCGCCGACGGCGTGCGCGCGGCGCTCCTGATCGTCGCGCCGCTGTGGATCGACTGGACACCGGACAACGCCCTCGCGGTGCTCCTGGTGACCTCCTTCGTGACCGGTGTCGCCGAGCGGTTCTGGACGGTCGCCAGGGAGAGCGCGGCGCCCGCGCTGCTGCCCGCGCCGCCTCTGGAGGGCGCGACGGTACGGCCGCTGCCGGACCACATGGACGCGCTGCGCCGCCTGTCGCTGCGTACGGGATTCGTGGCGCTGCCCCTCGCGGCCGCCGCGCTCGTCGCCATCACGCTCATCGGCAACCTCCTGGGCGCCGGGCTCGACTGGTTCGCGCTGCACCAGGCGGGGCTCGCCTCGTTCCTCGCGGCCGGGCTCTTCGCCGGGTCGCTGACCATCGTCTACCTCCTGCGCTTTCCCGGCACGCAGACGCCACGCGCGCGTAGCCCCCTCGAAGGGCTGCGCAGGCCGCGTACGGGCACCGGCACCGACAAGGGGCGCACGGGTGCCATCCCGCTGCTCGTCGCCGCCTGTGCCGCCGTCGCCACCGCCATCGCCGCGGCCGTCGCCGTCGCCGTGCTGCACGCCAAGGACCTGGGCGGCGGCCCCGTCACCTACGGCCTGATCGTCCTCACGCTCACCGGCGGCACCGTCGTCGGCATCCGCACCGCGCCGTCCCTGCTGCGCTCGCTCTCGCGCCGCAGGCTGCTCGCGCTCGCGATCGCCCTCACCGGCCTCGCGCTGCTCGCCGCGGGCCTCGTGCCCGACGTGACGACCGTGCTGCTGCTCCTGGCCCTCACCGGGGTCAGCGCGGGCGTCGCCGCGAACATAGGGCACGCGCTGCTCGACCAGGAGGTCGAGGACTACCGCAGGGCCCGTACCACCGAGCACCTTCAGGCGGTCGTCAGGCTGAGCGTCGCGCTCGGCGCGCTCGTGGCCCCCGTGGTCGCCGCCGCGATCGGGCCGCATCGCATGGTCAACGGCAAGTTCGTCTTCGACCACGGAGGCGCCGCCTTCACACTGATGCTGGTCGGCGCGCTGCTCCTGCCCGTGGCCGCGCTCGTCCTCGCCAAGGCCGACGACCGGCAGGGCGTACCGCTGCGCCAGGACCTGCTCGACGCGCTGCGCGGCGGTGACGACCCGGTGCAGGCGCCCTGCGCCACCGGCTTCTTCATCGCCCTGGAGGGCGGCGACGGCGCCGGTAAGTCCACCCAGGCCGAGGCGCTAGCCGAGTGGATCCGCGCCAAGGGCCACGAGGTCGTCGTCACGCGCGAGCCAGGGGCCACGCCCGTCGGCAAGCGGCTGCGGTCGATCCTGCTCGACGTCTCCTCGGCCGGTCTCTCGCACCGGGCGGAGGCGCTGCTGTACGCCGCCGACCGCGCGGAGCACGTCGACACCGTCGTACGGCCCGCCCTGGAGCGCGGCGCCATCGTCATCTCCGACCGGTACATCGACTCGTCCGTCGCCTACCAGGGCGCCGGACGCGACCTCTCGCCGACCGAGGTCGCCCGCATCAACCGCTGGGCGACCGGTGGTCTCGTACCGAACCTGACGTGCCTGCTCGACGTGGCGCCCGAGGCCGCCCGCGAGCGGTTCACGGAGGCGCCCGACCGGCTCGAGTCGGAGCCCGCCGAGTTCCACGCGCGCGTGCGGTCCGGTTTCCTCACGCTCGCCGCGGCCGACCCGGGGCGCTATCTCGTCGTCGACGCCTCCCAGGAGCCGGAGGCGGTCACGACCGTGATCCGGCACCGCCTCGACACGGTCCTGCCGCTCTCCGAGGCCGAGGTGAAGGCCCAGGAAGAGGCCCGCAGGGCCGCCGAGGAGGAGGCGCGGCGCAAGGCCGAGGAAGAGGCCGCCCGCAAGGCCGAGGAGGAGCGCCTGGAGCGTGAGCGCCAGGCGCAGCTCGCCAAGCTGCGCGCCGAGGAGGAAGAGCGCAAGCGCCGCGAGCTGGAGGAGGCGCAGCGCCGCGAGGCCGAGCGGCAGGCCGAGGAGGCTCGCAAGCGTGCCGAGGAGGCGCGCCGCAAGGCCGAGGAGGAGAAGGCCAGGCTGCTCGCCGAGGAGAAGCTCAGGGCCGCCGAGGAGGCGCGGCGCCGCCGGGAGGCCGAGGAGGAGGCGCGGCTGCGGGCCGAGGCGGAGGAGCGCCGGCTGGAGAAGCAGCGCAAGGCGGAGGAGGCGTTGCTCCGGGCGGAGGAGGCGCGGCGGATGGCCGCGGCGTCGGCGGCTTCCGCGGCGGCGGCTGCGGCTCAGGCGGCTTCGGCTTCCGCGCCTGCTTCGGCTGCTACGCCGGTTGCGCCGAGTGCCCCGGTGACGCCGAGTGCGCCGGTAGCGCCGGGCAAGTCGGGGGCTGCGGCTTCTCCGGAGCCATCCTCGCCGTCCTCGTCGCCAGAGCCTCCGTCGTCACCCGAGCCGTCCGAGCCGTCCGAGCCGTCCGTGCCCGACAACGAGACCACCGTGACCACGCCCGTGGTGGCGCCGCCTGCCGGGGCGATCGACGAGACCGCCGTACTGCCTGCGGTGCGGCCCGACGGGCCGGGGCCGGAGGACACCGAGGTGCTGCCGCAGCCGCCGGTTCCCGGGGCCTCGGAGGAGACGGCCGTCCTGCCCGCCATCCAGGAGGACAAGGTGCCGCCGGGCTACTTCCGGGACGAGCGTCCGGCGGCCGCCGAGGGCGCCAACGAACGCACGCGGGAGCTGCCCCAGATCGACGAGCGGGGCACGCCCCGGCGGTCCGGGCCCGAGTGGGCCGATGAGACGCCGGACGACATGCCGACGCTGGCCGACGAACTGCTCGGCTCGCACGAGGACGCCGTCGACGACGCCCGCGACGCGGATGACGCCGACGGCGAGGGCAGGCGGGGGCGCCGCGGCCGTCGGCGTTGATCACTGAGGCGGACCGGGGGGAGGGGGCTCGGAGCCGGGCGGCCCTGATTGTCAGTGGCGTGTTCCACAATGGACAGTCCGGCAGGAGCAGTGCGCAGCGTAAGGCGGTGACCCCCATGAGCGGGTGGGACGACGTGGCGGTGACGTCGTGAGCGTGTGGGACGACCTCGTGGGCCAGGACCGGGTGAGCGCGCAGCTGAGCGCCGCCGCCCGGGACGCCGACGCGCTGGTGACCGCGGTCGCCGCCGACACGCCCGTGCCGGACTCGTCGAAGATGACGCACGCCTGGCTGTTCACGGGACCGCCCGGCTCCGGGCGGTCCACGGCGGCCCGGGCCTTCGCCGCCGCCCTGCAGTGCACGAGCCCGGACCGCGCCCTGGGCGGCGTCCCCGGCTGCGGGTTCTGCGACGGCTGTCACACCAGCCTCGTCGGCACCCACGCCGACGTGGAAGTGGTGCGTACGGACCTGTTGTCCATCGGCGTGAAGGAGACCCGCGAGCTTGTCCGGCGGGCCCAGCTCTCGCCCGCGGTCGGGCGCTGGCAGGTCATCGTCCTGGAGGACGCCGACCGCCTCACCGAGGGCGCGGGGAACGTCCTGCTGAAGGCGGTGGAGGAGCCCGCCCCCCGCACGGTGTGGCTGCTCTGCGCGCCCTCCCTGGAGGACGTGCTGCCGACCATCCGCTCCCGCTGCCGGCACCTGACACTGCGTACACCTCCGGTGGAAGCCGTCGCCGACGTGCTCGTACGAAGGGACGGCATCGAGCCGGATGTCGCCGCCGCCGTGGCGCGCGCGACGCAGGGGCACATCGGCCGCGCCCGGCGGCTCGCCACCGACCCCCGCGCGCGCGAGCGCAGGGCCGCGGTGTTGAAGCTGCCGCTGCGCGTGCAGGAGATCGGCGGCTGTCTGAAGGCGGCGCAGGAGTTGATCGACACCGCGTCCGACGACGCGAAGCAGGTCGCCGAGGACGTCGACGTCAAGGAGACCGAGGACCTGAAGGCGGCGCTGGGCGGTGGGCAGGGCGGCCGGATGCCGCGCGGCACCGCGGGCGCGATGAAGGAGCTGGAGGACAGACAGAAGCGCCGCAAGACCCGTACGCAACGCGACAGCCTCGACCTGGCGCTCATCGACCTGACCGGGGTCTACCGCGACGTGCTCGCGCTGCAGCTGGGCTCCCGTGTCGCCATCGCCAACACCGAGGTGCAGGACATGCTGGAGCGCATGGCGCTCGGCGCGTCGCCGGAGTCCACGCTGCGCCGCATAGAGGCGATCGGCGCCTGCCGCACGGCACTCGACCGCAATGTGGCGCCGCTGCTGGCGGTGGAGGCGATGACGGTGGCGCTGCGGGCCGGGTGAGGGCACGCCGGTCGTCAGCGGGGCGGGGGTGAAACGGCGGGCCTGGCCGTCCCGTTGACGAGGTCACCCGTACGAGTAGCGAGCGAGCACTGTATGTGTCCACTCGGGCGCGGAGAGTTAGGCTCGCCTGATGGACACCAGTCGCCGCGAGCGTCGCAGCCTCAGCCGTCACCTTCCCTTCCGTACGTGCGGCACGCTGCTCGTGACCGCGGGGCTGCTCATCTCCGGCTGCTCGTCGGGGAGTTCGACGGCGGACGCCTCCATGGCCGCGCTGCCCCGCGCGACGCCCGCGGAGCTCACCCCGTACTACGGCCAGCGGCTTCGCTGGCGCGAGTGCGGTGTCGCCGGTTTCGAGTGCGCCTCGGTGAAGGTGCCGCTCGACTACGACAAGCCCGCGGCGGGCGACATCAAGCTGGCGGTGGCCCGCAAGCAGGCCACCAAGCGGAGCGAGCGGATCGGTTCACTCCTGGTCAACCCGGGCGGCCCCGGCGGCGCGGCGATCGGCTACCTCCAGTCGTACGCGGCGCTCGGCTACCCCGAAGAGGTCCTAGCCCGCTACGACATGGTCGCCGTCGACCCGCGCGGCGTGGCCCGCAGCGCGCCCGTCACCTGCCTCGACGGCAAGGACATGGACGCGTACACACAGACCGACATGACCCCCGACGACCGGCGCGAGACCGTTCGGCTCCGCACCTCCTTCGAGAAGTTCGCGGAGGGCTGCGAGAAGCGGTCGTCGAGAATCCTGCCGCACGTCTCCACCGTCGAGGCGGCGCGCGACATGGACGTCGTGCGGGCGGTGCTGGGCGACGAGCGGCTGTCGTACGTGGGTGCCTCGTACGGGACGTTCCTCGGCGCGACGTATGCCGGGCTCTTCCCGAAGCGGGTGGGCCGCCTCGTCCTGGACGGCGCGATGGACCCCTCGCTGCCCGCGCGTCGCATGAACCGCGACCAGACCGCCGGCTTCGAGACGGCGTTCCAGTCGTTCGCCAAGGACTGCGTGGCGCTCGGCGCGGAGTGCCCGCTCGGCTCCGGGAGTCCCGACGACGCGGGCAAGCGGCTGAAGGCGTTCTTCGACGAGGTGGACCGGGCGCCCCTGCCCGCCGGTGACTCCTCGGGCCGCAAGCTCGGCGAGGCGCTCGCCACGACGGGCGTGATCGCCGCGATGTACGACGAGGCCGCCTGGCCGCAGCTGCGCGACGCCCTCGGCTCGGCGATCAGGAACAAGGACGGTGCGGCGCTGCTCGCCCTCTCCGACAGCTACTACGAGCGGAGCGAGGACGGCACATACGCGAACCTCATGTTCGCCAACGCCGCCGTGAACTGTCTGGACCTGCCGCCCGCCTTCACCACGCCGGACCAGGTCGAAAAGGCCCTGCCCGACTTCGAGAAGGCCTCCCCGGTCTTCGGCGAGGGCCTCGCCTGGTCCTCGCTGAACTGCGCGTACTGGCCGGTCAAGGCCACGGGCAGGCCGCACCGCATCGAGGCGCGCGGCGCGGCGCCCATCGTGGTCGCCGGCACGACGCGCGACCCCGCCACGCCCTACCACTGGGCGCGGGCCCTGGCCTCCCAGCTCTCCTCGGCCCGCCTCCTCACCTACGAGGGCGACGGCCACACGGCGTACGGCCGGGGCAGCGAGTGCGTCGACTCGACGATCAACGCGTACCTCCTGGAGGGCAGGGTCCCGGCGGACGGAAAGCGCTGTTCGTAGGGCGGGAGGGCCGCTCGGAGAGGGGTGTGCGGAGCACCCCCGGAAACTGTGTAGACTTGGCCGCGTTGCTGATCGCACAATGTGCGGACGGCGCGCCGCCTTAGCTCAGATGGCCAGAGCAACGCACTCGTAATGCGTAGGTCTCGGGTTCGAATCCCGAAGGCGGCTCTGTGGAAGCCCCAGGACTCACTCGCCGTGACCTGGGGCTTTTGCTTTTTCCGGAGGGGACGGCGGTTATCTGTTCCAGTGCTGGGAGGCCTTGCCCGATTGGCAGGTCGTGGCTGAGATGCCGCCGCCGTAGGCCAGGTCCAGGCAGCCGCCGTTCGCGGTGCTCTTCAGGGTGTTGTCCGGGCCCCAGCGCCAGAGGCGGGCCTCGCCCTGGGTGCAGTCGCCGACGAAGACCGCCTGGCCGAGCATGTTGGCCACCAGGCAGGAGCCGGAGTCTTTGTTGACGACCTTGAAGCTGTTGTTCTCCGCGCTCACGGTGGACCATCTGGCGCTCGGGTCGCCGCAGGTGCCGTCGTCCGCGGCGCCGTAGACCTGGGTCAGGCAGGAGCCGTTGTCCGCGTTCTTCAGGCGGAACGGGCCTGAGGTGGGGTTGGTGGGGGCGTCCCCGTCGGTGTCGTTGCCGCCGTTGTCGTTGTCGTTCTCGTTGGCGTTGTCGTCGTCGGATGAGTCCGAGTCTTTGGAGTCGCCGTCGCCCTTGCCCTGGGAGGGGTTCTTTCCGTCGGCCGCGCTGTCTCCGTCCGGCGCGTCGCCGTTCTTGCCCTTGCCCTGCGGGGAGTCGTCGTCGCTCTTGTTGTCGTCGTCCGCGTCTTTGGGCCTCTTCTTTTTTGCTGTTTTGTCCGATCCCGGTTTGGTCGGGCCGTTCTTGTCCGGTGGCGCTGAGGGGTCCTTCGGGGCGGTGGCCGAGGTGGAGGGGGGTGCGCCCGCCGCGCTGTCCGAGTGGGTGACGTAGGGGAGGTTCTGGAGCGCCAGTGTGGTGCCGGTGGCTATCACTACTACCGGGAGCACCGCCATCAAGGTGCGGGTGCGGCGGCGTGTGCGGCTGTCCTTGGGC
>NZ_WMBF01000794.1:0-1637 GCF_019400875.1 Streptomyces anatolicus
GCCGCGTACCGCCTGACCACCAGAGGCGTCCTGCGCTCGGAGTGGCACAAGCTGTGGACGCTCCGCTCCACCTGGATCACACTGATCACCGCGACCGCACTTGTCCTGACCGTCGGCATCACGATGGGCGCCACCTACGACGGCGACGACGCGGAGATCGACACGGTCGTCTTCACCCTCTTCGGCACCCAGCTCTCCCAGATCTGCCTCGCCGTCCTCGGCATCCTCGTCACCGCGGGCGAGTACTCCACGGGCATGATCCGTGCCTCCCTCACCGCCGTCCCCCGGCGCCTGCCGGTCCTGTGGTCCAAAACCGCGATCTTCACTGCCGTCGCCTTCACGGCGTGCGCGGTGACCAACGTCGCCACGTTCCTCACCGCCCAGATCTGGCTCTCCGGCACCGACAAGGCCCTCGCCCTCACCGACGACGGCGTCCTCGCCGCCCTCCTGACCAGCGCCGCCGCCCTCACCCTGCTCAGTCTCATCGCGCTCGGCCTCGGCGCCCTGCTCCGCTCGGTCCCCGGCGCCATCGGCGCGTTCGTCGGCGCGGTGCTGATCCTGCCGGAGGTCATGTCGATGCTGCCCTTCAGCGCCGTGGAGACCACCCTGCGCTACTTCCCCGCGCAGGCGGCGAGCGCGCTCGGCTCGGTGAGCCGCGTGGAGGACACGATCGCCCCCGGCACGGCCCTGGTCACCCTCACCCTCTGGGCGGCGCTGATCATCGCCGCCGCGTCCGCGCTGCTCAGGCGCCGGGACGTATGACGAACACCCACCCGTCCGCCTGCCCGCCCGAGAAACCCCGTATACGGGAGTGCGGCCGTGACCGAGGATGAGCCGGTGACCGAGCCGCACCCCCTCACCCAGTACCTCCAGCGCCTGACCCAGCGGGTGCGCGCCTTCGACAGGCGCCGCCCGATCGCCTGGGACGTACTGGTGACGGCCTTCTTCGTCACCGCCGCCCTCATCGACGGCAACGGCGGGTGGCGCAACACGGCGGCCGACCCGCGCGTGGCCCAGGGCCAGGTCGTCCTGATGAGCCTCGCCCTCTCGGTGCCGGTCCTGTGGCGCCGCCGCCACCCGCTGGTCGCCCTCGCCGTCATGTCAGTGGCGACCGCGGCCAGCAACTGGACGGGCGCCTGGCTCCAAGCCGCCCTGATCCAGTTCATCGTGGTGTTCCACATCGCCCTGCGGCTGCCCCTGAAGACGCTCGGCCGGGCGGCCGCGTTGACCGTACTGCCCATGGCGGCCTGCGTCTTCACCTACCCGAAGGACAGCTGGTACGAGCTGGTCGTCCCCCAGATCTGGTCCTTCGCCCTCGTCGCCCTCGCCGGCATCGCGGTCCGCTCCCGCCAGGACCACACCCAGGCCCTCGTGGAGCGCGCCCGGCGGCTGGAGGTGGAACGCGACCAGCAGGCCCAGCTCGCCACGGCCGCCGAACGCACCCGTATCGCCCGCGAGATGCACGACATCATCGGCCACAACCTCTCCGTCATCACGGGCCTCGCGGACGGCGGTTCGTACGCCGCCGCCAAGTCCCCCGAGCGCGCCGCGCAGGCCCTCGAAGCCATCGGCACGACCAGCCGCCAGGCCCTCGCCGAACTCCGCCGCCTCCTGGACGTCCTGAGCGACGACACCCC
>NZ_WMBF01000795.1:0-1634 GCF_019400875.1 Streptomyces anatolicus
CCCTTCCTGCGCCCGCTCGCGCCCTGGCCGGACCGCGCCGCGACGCCCGCGCCCGCCCCCGACATGCCGCCGCGACCGCCCAGTTCGCCGCCGCGCCAGGACGTCGTCCGTGCCGTCGAGGACGTCAAGCGCCTCCTCGGCGAGGGCCGCATCACCCAGGCCGTGGACATCCTCGGCGCGATCCTCCCGGCCGCCGCCGCCGAGCACGGCGAGCACTCGCCCGTCGTACGCACGCTCCGCAAGCAGTACGCGGCCACGCTCATGGACGACGGGCAGTACCGCCGCGCCCTGCCCGAGCTGCGGCGCCTCGCCGACGAGCGGGCCGCCGAGTCCGGCCACGCCGACCCGCACTCCCTCCAGTTCCGCTACGACGCCGCGCACTGCCTCGAACAGCTCGGCGAACCGGCGGCGGCGCTCGCCGAGTACCGCGCGCTGCTCCCCTATTACGAGAACCAGTACGCGACGGACGACCGCCGCCAGTCCCTGGAGATCCGCCGCCGCATGGGCCACCTGCTGCTGGCCCTCGGCGACCGGGGCGCGGCCCACGACACGCTGGCGCGGCTGCTGCACGACGCGGAGCTGGTGCACGGGCCCGGACATCCGTTCCCGGCGGAGGTCCGCCGGACGCTCCAGTGGCTGGGGCAGGTGCGGGGCTAGCTCCTCGCTCAGGTCCGAACGGTGGGGCGGAGGGTGCCCCAACTCCCGGGAAATCGTTGGGCGAATAGCTGTCGAATAGCTGGCCGAGAAGACGGTCACTGCCTACCATCGATCACCGCAAGACTTTGTGCACCGCCGCACAATCTCCACCGGGAGGCCCACCTTGCACCGCCGCACCAGCCGCCGTACCGCGCTCCTCCTCTCCACCGCCGCGCTCGCCGCGGCCCCCCTCCTCACCGCCTGCGGCAACGAGGCGCACCCCGGCGCCGCGGCCGTCGTCGGCGGCGACCGCATCACGGTCGCGCAGCTGGAGGGCCGGGTGAACGAGGTGCGCGACGCGCAGCGGGCCGCCGTCCCCGACGACGAGCGGTACGCGCAGGCCATCGCCAAGTCCGGCGGCCTCACCCGCGCCACGCTGCACACGATGGTCCTGGACAAGGTGCTGCACCGCGCGGCCGCCGACGCCGGGGTGCGTGTCACGCGCCGCGACATCCAGACGATGCGGGCGGGCCTGGAGAAGCAGGCGGGCGGCAGGAAGGCGCTGGAGGAGGGCTGGCTCCAGCAGTACAGCGTCGCCCCGTCCCGCCTGGACGACAGCCTCCGCACGGAGATCGAGGCCCAGAAACTGGCGAAGAGGCTGGGCGCGGACATGAACTCGCCGGACGGCCAGGCGCTCTTCTGGAAGGCGCTGACGGCCGCGTCCAAGAAGCTCGACATCGACCTGAACCCGCGGTACGGCTCCTGGGACGTCGACAAGAACAAGCGTACGGACGCGAAGACCCCGTGGATCCGACAGGTCACCGCCTCGGGGGCGGGGGAGCGGCAGGCTTAGGCGGAGAGCCCGGGGGCGAGGGCCTGTCTGACAATTCCCGCCTGCCTCGCGACGCCATGCACGCACTCTCGCCGCACCGGGCGCAGAGCCAAGTACGTCCAGTACGAGGCCCTACGCCCGGCACGCCGAGAGCACGCACCTGACG
>NZ_WMBF01000093.1:0-18145 GCF_019400875.1 Streptomyces anatolicus
GTTCACGGTCACCCGCGGTCGGCCCGCGAGCAGCCCGCGGTCAGCCCTTGCTGATCTCCCAGAAGCGGAAGACCGTCGAGGCGTCCAGGCAGGATTCGAGGCCGTAGACGCTGTCGCGGACGACCGCGTACTGCTTGGCCTGCCAGACCGGCAGGATCGGCAGCTCTTCGGCCACGATGTCCTGCAGTTCGGAGTACTGCTTGTCGGTCTTGGTGCGGTCGCTCTCGGTCGCCGTGCCGGGGATGATCTTCCCGGTGATCTCGTCGTTCTCGAAGTGGTTGTTGAGGACGTTGCCCTTGCCGAAGAAGGGCTGCGTGAAGTTGTCGGGGTCCGGGTAGTCCGGCACCCAGCCCTTCACGTAGACGCCGTACTTGCCGGCCTCGATGTCCTTCTCGTACTGCTCGAACTCCACGGACTTCACGTCGGCGTCGAAGAGGCCGGACGCGTTGAGCTGCTTGGCGATGGCGTTCAGCTCCTGGTCCGTGGCCGGGCCGTAGCGCGAGGGCGTGGACCAGAGCGTGAGCTTGACCTTGCCGTCGACACCGGAGGAGCGCAGCGCGGCGGCGGCCTTCGCGCGCTGCGGGCGGGCGCCGTAGGTGTCGAAGAAGGCGGTGTTGTGGCCGCCGATGCCCGCGGGGACGATCGAGTAGAGCGGCGTGGCCGTGTCCTTGTAGACCTCCTGCACCAGCGCGTCGCGGTCCAGGAGGTACGCGATGGCCTTGCGCACGCCGAGCTTGCCGGCCACCGGGTCCTTCATGTTGAAGACCAGGTGCTGGACCTCGGCGCTGGTGCCCTCGACGATGTCGACGTCCTGGCCGGCCTCGGAGGTGTCCTGCTCGATGTCCGCGATGTCGGCGGCGGCGAGGCCTCGGTAGGCCAGGTCTATCTCGTTGTCCAGGAGCGCCTTCTTCAGGCCCTTCTGGTCGCCGTGGAAGAACTTGAGGGAGACGCCGTCGTTCTTGACCTTGGCGCTGCCCTTGTAGGAGGAGTTGACGGAGAAGCTCGCCTGCTCCTTGTCGAAGGAGTCGAGCTTGTACGGGCCGGAGCCGACCGCCTCGCCGTCCTTGCGCAGCGCGTTCATCTCGTACTCGCGGTGGTCCACGATGGAGCCCGCGCCCGAGGCGATCTTGCTGGGGAAGGTCGCGTCGGGGTACTTGAGCTTGAAGACGACGGTCTTGGCGTCCGGGGTGCGGACGCTGTCGAGCATCGGGAACATGATGGCCGGGCCCGCGTCGTCGCCGATCTTCCGCATGCGGTCGAAGGAGAACTTGACGTCCTTGGACGTGAGGGCGTTGCCGTTGCTGAACTTCAGCCCGTCACGCAGCTCGCATTTGTAGACCTTCGCCTCCATGTCCGTGAAGCCGCAGCTCTTGGCGGCCTCCGGCTCCGGCTCCGTGGCGCCCTTGGGGAAGCTCATGAGGGACTGGAAGACGTTGTTGAACAGGAGCCACGACCCGGGGTCGTAGCCGGATGCCGGGTCGGTGGCGAGGACGTCGTCGGACATCCCCATCACGACCGCGTCGCCCGTCTCGCCCGCTCCGCCCGACTCCGATCCGCAGCCGGTCAGCAGGGCGGCGGCGAGCCCTCCCGTGAGGGGAAGGGCCAGCCACTGGTTACGACATTTCACGTACGTGCCTTTGGTGTTGTGGTCGTTCGTTGGGACCTGTGGGGGGCGCGGGAATCAGCCGCTGACGCCGCGGCCGAGTTCCCACAGCTGGAGGTTGGACGAGGAGTTGAGGGCCCACTCGACGCCCGTGATGTCGTCGCGCGCGGCGATGTACTGCTTGCCCTGCCACAGCGGGAGCACCGGGACGTCCTCGGCCACGATGTCCTGGATCTTGCGGATGCTCTTGGAGGCGGCCAGCCGGTCGGCCTCGCGGCGCGAGGTGGGGATCAGCTGGTCGTTGATGTCGCGGTTGACGTACGGCGAGCCGAGGAAGTTGTCCTCGTCGAGGAAGGGCGCGAGGAAGTTGTCGGCGTCGGGGAAGTCGGGGAACCAGCCCATGCCGTACACGTCGTACTTGCCGTCGCGCTCGGCCGCGCGGAACGTGCTCCAGGGCGTGCCCTTGATCGAGACGTCGAAGAGGCCGGAGGCGTTCAGCTGCTTGCGCAGCAGCTCGAACTCCTTCTTGGTGCCGGGGCCGTAGTGGTCGGTGGTGTAGTGCAGCGTGAGCTTCACCGGCGTGGAGATGTTCGCCTTGCTGAGCAGCGAACGGGCCTTGGCCGGGCTGGGGTTGCCGTACTTGTTGAAGAACGAGTTGGCGTGGCCCGTGATGGTGGAGGGCACCAGTGAGAAGAGCGGGTCGGCCGTTGAGCCGTACACCGCGGAGGCCAGCGCGCCGCGGTCGACGACCTGCGCCATGGCCTGGCGGACGGCCTTGCTCTTGACCGACGGGGCGTCGGTGTTGAAGGCGAGGTAGCGGATCTCCAGACCCTGCATCTCGACCAGCTCGATCTTCTTGTTCGAGGTGCCGTCCAGCTCCTTGACCTGCTCGGGCGACATGGTGCGCGTCATCAGGTCGATGTCGCCGTCCTCGAGGGCCTTGCCCATGGACTCGGTGTCCGCGTAGTTGCGCAGCTCCACCTTGTCGCTCTGCGGTTTGAACTCGCCCTTGTACTTGGGGTTCTTGGTGAACACCGTCTTGACCAGGCGGTTGTCCTTGACCTCCTGCTCGGCGGTGTACGGGCCGGAGCCGGAGACCTCGAAGCCCTCGCGGAGCTTGTTCTTGCTGTAGTGGTCCTTGCTGATGATGCCGGCGGTGGGTGTGGCCAGCTTGTACGGGAACGTGGCGTCGGGCGTCTTGAGGTGGAAGACGATGCCTCGGGCGCCCTGGGTCTCGATCTCCTCCACGTTCGCGACGAGGCCGTCCGAACCGCTGGGGTCCTTGATCTTGATGTCGCGGACCCGCTCGATGGAGAACTTCACATCGGCGGCGGTGAGCGGCTCGCCGTCGGAGAACGTCAGGCCCTTGCGCAGGGTGCAGGCGTAGCGCTCGTTGCCCGTGTCGGTGAAGCCGCAGCTCTCGGCGGCCTCGGGCTGCGGGTCGCCGCCGCCGCGGGGCATGGCCATGACCGTCTGCACGGTCTGGCGCAGCAGGTTCCAGGAGCCGGCGTCGTAGGCGTACGCCGGGTCGAAGGGCGCCGGGACCTCCTTGGAGATGGCGAACGCGTCCGTGGTGCCGACGGCGATGGCGTCGTCACCGTCTCCGCTGCCCGACCCGCCGCACGCGGCGAGTGCGGGGGCGAGCAGGCCGATGACGGCCGGCAGCACCAGAGTCTTGCGGTTCATGCTCGACGTTCTCCAGAGCTCTTGGATCCCGTGAATCCCGCAACGCGGGGTGTGGGTTGGTGGGGCACGGGGCAGGGCGATGTTCTCGCGACGAGATTAGTCCGCACCAGTGGGGCATCGGAGGGGGTGGGAGCGCGACCGCAATCACGCAGTGAAACCGGGCGTGGACGCACCGATAACCCGACACCGGAAGGTTTCGTGCACGCTCCCATCAATCGGGACCAAACGCCACGCCGCCAAGGCCCCCTCAAGGCGGCACTGCACACGCCGGACCCGCTGTCGACCCCCATCGGAGTGGGAAACGTCACAGCTTCGAATAGGCTTGAACGGGCCCGGCCCGGAACTGTCAGAGAGTCATCAGACCTTGCAGGAAAGGCAGGTTGACGTGTTCGAGCGAGGGGACGACGGTGCGCCCCGCCGCCGCCGGGATGGGCGCGACCGACGGCACGGCCACCACCCGGCACCCCGCGGCCTCCGCGGCGGCCACCCCGGTCGCGGTGTCCTCGATGACGGCACATCGCGCGGGGTCGGCGCCGATGCCCGCGGCCGCCAGGAGGTAGGGGTCGGGGTGGGGCTTGGTGCGGGCCACCTCGTCGCCGGCGACGGTCAGTGCGAAGTGGTGGGCGCCGATCGAGCCGAGTACGCGGTCGATGATGCGCCGGTGCGAGGCGGAGACCAGGGCCATCGGGACGCCGTGCGCGGCGAGTTCGGAGAGCAGGTCCGCGGCGCCCGGCATCATCGGCAGGGTGCGGCCGATGCGGTCCTCGAAGCCGTCGTTGAGCAGCAGGGTCAGTTCGTCGACGGTGATGTCGGCGCCCGTGGAGTCGATGAGGAAGGCCGCGCTGCGCGACATGGGGCCGCCGACGACGACGTCGCGCCAGGCCTCGTCGAGGGTGTGGCCGAGCCGGGCGAAGACCTCGACCTCGGTGTCCCACCAGAAGCCCTCGGTGTCGACGAGGGTGCCGTCCATGTCGAGGAGGACGCCCTGGAGCGCCGAGCCTTCGGCCGTTCGGGTGCCGAGCGCGGAAACCGTACTGGTCATGCGACCACACCTTCCATGAGGGACGAGAAGGCCGGCTGCCCGCTTGTGACAAGGAGGCAACCGGCCTGCGTTGGACCGACCAGTCTACGACTGACCCGGATCAGCGCGCGTTGAAATATTTCGCCTCGGGGTGGTGGATGACGATCGCGTCCGTGGACTGCTCCGGGTGGAGCTGGAACTCCTCGGAGAGGTGGACGCCGATCCGCTCCGGCTGGAGGAGTTCGGCGATCTTGGCGCGGTCCTCCAGGTCGGGGCAGGCGCCATAGCCGAGCGAGAAGCGGGCGCCGCGGTACTTCAGGGCGAACATGTCCTCGACGTCGGCGGGGTCCTCGCCGCCGAAGCCCAGCTCGGCGCGGACGCGGGCGTGCCAGTACTCGGCGAGGGCCTCGGCCAACTGCACGGACAGGCCGTGGAGTTCGAGGTAGTCGCGGTAGGAGTCGGCGGCGAACAGCTTGGCCGTGGCCTCGCCGATCCTCGAGCCGACGGTGACGACCTGGAGTCCGACGACATCGGTCTCGCCGGACTCCTCGGGGCGGAAGAAGTCCGCGAGGCACAGGCGGCGGCCGCGGCGCTGGCGCGGGAAGGTGAAGCGGGTGCGCTCCGAGCCGTCCTCGTTGAGGAGGATCAGGTCGTCGCCCTTGGAGACGCACGGGAAGTAGCCGTGCACGACGGCGGCTTCCAGCAGGTTCTTGGTGTGCAGCTCGTCCAGCCAGCCGCGCAGCCGCGGCCGCCCCTCGCTCTCGACCAGTTCCTCGTACGAGGGTCCGTCGCCGGTGCGTGCCTGCTTCAGGCCCCACTGGCCCTTGAAGAGCGCGCCCTCGTCGAGCCAGGAGGCGTACTCCTTGAGCTGGATGCCCTTGACGACGCGGGTGCCCCAGAACGGCGGGGTGGGCACGGGGTTGTCGGTGGCGACGTCCGAGCGGGCGGGTCCGTCGGCCTCTTCGACCTCCAGGAGTGCCGTGGTGGCCTTGGTGGGGACGCGGCGCTGCTTCAGCTCGGGCAGGGTCGCGCCGGGCACGCCGCGCTTGACGGCGATGAGGGCGTCCATCAGGCGCAGGCCCTCGAAGGCGTCGCGGGCGTAGCGCACCTCGCCCTCGTAGATCTCGTGCAGATCTTGCTCCACGTAGGCCCGGGTGAGGGCGGCGCCGCCGAGGATCACCGGGAAGTCGGCGGACATGCCGCGCTGGTTCAGCTCCTCCAGGTTCTCCTTCATGATCACGGTGGACTTGACGAGGAGGCCGGACATGCCGATGACGTCGGCCTTGTGCTCCTCGGCGGCGTCCAGGATCGCGGAGACGGGCTGCTTGATGCCGAGGTTGACGACGTTGTAGCCGTTGTTGGACAGGATGATGTCGACGAGGTTCTTGCCGATGTCGTGCACGTCGCCGCGGACGGTGGCGAGCACGATGGTGCCCTTGCCCGCCTCGTCGCCCTCGACCTTCTCCATGTGCGGTTCGAGGTAGGCGACCGCGGTCTTCATGACCTCGGCGGACTGCAGGACGAACGGCAGCTGCATCTGGCCGGAGCCGAACAGCTCGCCGACGACCTTCATGCCCTCCAGGAGGACGTTGTTGACGATGTCCAGGGCGGGCATGTCCTGGAGGGCCTCGTCGAGGTCGGCCTCCAGGCCGTTCTTCTCGCCGTCGATGATGCGGCGCTTCAGGCGCTCGTCCAGCGGCAGGGCGAGCAGTTCCTCGGCCTTGCCCGCCTTCATCGACTTCGTCGAGACGCCCTCGAACAGCTCCATGAGCTTCTGCAGGGGGTCGTAGCCCTCGGCGCGACGGTCGTAGATGAGGTCGAGCGCCGTGCTGACCTGCTCGTCGTCGAAGCGGGCGATCGGCAGGATCTTGGAGGCGTGCACGATCGCGGAGTCCAGGCCCGCCTTGACGCACTCGTCGAGGAAGACGGAGTTGAGCAGCACGCGGGCGGCCGGGTTGAGGCCGAAGGAGATGTTGGAGAGACCGAGGGTGGTCTGCACCTCCGGGCGGCGCCGCTTGAGTTCGCGGATCGCCTCGATGGTGGCGATGCCGTCCTTGCGGGACTCCTCCTGGCCGGTGCAGATGGTGAAGGTCAGGGTGTCGATGAGGATGTCCGACTCGTGGATGCCCCAGTTGCCGGTCAGGTCCTCGATCAGGCGCTCGGCGATGGCGACCTTGTGCTCGGCGGTGCGGGCCTGGCCCTCCTCGTCGATGGTCAGCGCGATCAGCGCGGCGCCGTGCTCCTTGGCGAGCGCGGTGACCTTGGCGAAGCGCGACTCGGGGCCGTCGCCGTCCTCGTAGTTGACGGAGTTGATGACCGCGCGCCCGCCGAGCTTCTCGAGACCGGCCTGGAGGACGGGGAGTTCGGTGGAGTCGAGGACGATGGGCAGGGTGGAGGCGGTGGCGAAGCGGCCTGCCAGTTCGGCCATGTCCTTGACACCGTCGCGGCCCACGTAGTCGACGCAGAGGTCGAGCATGTGCGCGCCCTCGCGGATCTGGTCGCGGGCCATCTCCACGCAGTCGTCCCAGCGGCCTTCGAGCATGGCCTCGCGGAACTTCTTCGAGCCGTTGGCGTTGGTGCGCTCGCCGATCGCCATGTAGGCGGTGTCCTGGCGGAACGGCACGGTCTGGTAAAGGGAGGCGGCGCCCGGCTCGGGGCGCGGGTCGCGGGCCGGGGGCTGCGCGCCGCGCACCCGCTCGACGACCTGGCGCAGGTGCTCGGGGGTGGTGCCGCAGCAGCCGCCGACCAGGGAGAGGCCGTATTCGCGTACGAAGGACTCCTGGGCGTCGGCCAGCTCGGGCGCCGTCAGGGGGTAGTGGGCGCCGTTCTTGCCGAGGACGGGCAGGCCCGCGTTGGGCATGCAGGAGATCGGGACGCGCGAGTGGCGGGCCAGATAGCGCAGGTGCTCGCTCATCTCGGCGGGGCCGGTGGCGCAGTTCAGGCCGATCATGTCGATGCCGAGGGGTTCCAGGGCCGTCAGGGCGGCGCCGATCTCGGAGCCGAGCAGCATGGTGCCGGTGGTCTCGACGGTGACCGAGCAGATCACCGGGAGGTTGGCGCCGGTGGCGTCCAGGGCGCGGCGGGCGCCGAGGATGGCGGCCTTGGTCTGCAGCAGGTCCTGGGTGGTCTCGACGAGGAGCGCGTCGGCGCCGCCGGCGATCATGCCTTCGGCGTTGATCTGGTAGGCGTCGCGCAGGGCGGTGTAGGGGGCGTGGCCGAGGGTGGGGAGCTTGGTGCCGGGGCCCATGGAGCCGAGGACCCAGCGCTGCTGTCCCGTCTTGTGCGTGTACTCGTCGGCGACCTCGCGGGCGATGCGGGCGCCGGCCTCGGACAGCTCGAAGTTGCGCTCGGGGATGTCGTACTCGCTCAGGGCCGCGAAGTTCGCGCCGAAGGTGTTGGTCTCGACGCAGTCGACGCCGACCGCGAAGTACTCCTCGTGCACGGAGCGCACGATGTCGGGGCGGGTGACGTTCAGGACCTCGTTGCAGCCCTCCAGGTTCTGGAAGTCCTCGAGGGTGGGGTCCTGCGCCTGGAGCATCGTGCCCATGGCGCCGTCGGCCACAACCACGCGGGTGGCGAGGGCTTCGCGCAGGGCGTCGGCTCGGGCCCTGCTCTCGGGCGATACGGGCGTGGGCTGCGAGGACGGGGTTGGCGACGAGGCCATGAAAGAGCTCCCTGGAGTGCGACGGCTGTCGGCTTTGCGCCTTCTGCTGGAGGGCGCACTCGGTCAGGGTAGCCGGGACCAAGGTCCCGTTGTGAAGGCGTCCACGGGGCGGACGGGGGGAACACGGGGTGTCCGGGCATTAGCTAGAGGTCGGCAACGACCGATAGTGTTCAGCATTGTCGAACGTCAAGTGATGTCAGGGGACGGAGGTCGGGGCTGCGATGGCACGCAACATCCAGTCGCTCGAAAGGGCCGCGGCGATGCTGCGACTGCTCGCGGGTGGCGAGCGACGGCTCGGCCTCTCGGAGATCGCCTCCGCGCTCGACCTCGCCAAGGGTACGGCCCACGGCATCCTGCGCACCCTCCAGGCGGAGGGCTTCGTGGAGCAGGACCCCACATCGGGCCGCTACCAGCTGGGCGCCGAGCTGCTGCGCCTGGGCAACAGCTATCTGGACGTGCACGAGCTGCGGGCCCGCGCCCTGGTGTGGACCGACGACCTGGCCCGCTCCAGCGGCGAGAGCGTCCACCTCGGCGTGCTGCACCAGCAGGGCGTCCTCATCGTCCACCACGTCTTCCGGCCCGACGACAGCCGCCAGGTCCTCGAGGTGGGGGCCATGCAGCCGCTGCACTCCACGGCGCTCGGCAAGGTGCTTTCCGCGTACGACCCGGTCGCCCACAACGAAGCCGTCGAGGTCGAGCGCGAGGCCTTCACCGCGCGCACCGTGACCGGCCCCGAGGAGTTCGAGGGCGTCCTTGACCTCACGCGCGCGCGTGGGTACGCCTCGGACGTCGAGGAGACCTGGGAGGGCGTCGCCGCCGTCGCCGCCCCCATCCACGACCGGCGCCGCATGCCGGTGGGCGCGGTGGGCGTCACCGGTGCCGTGGAGCGCGTCTGCGAGGACGGGGAGCTGCGCCCCGAGCTGATCGCCGCCGTGCGGGACTGCGCGCGCGCCGTCTCCCGCGACCTGGGCGCCGGGCGGTTCTGAGCGGCACAGCCCCCGCTCGGGCTGCGGGAAGACCGATAACGCGGAACGATCAATAACGATCGTGTTTTCAATAACAGAACCCTTGACGGGTGAGTAAACCCAGGGCGAGACTCGCGTCCATCGGTCGGCATTGTCGAACACCTACCGGCATTAAGCGTTAGAGTGTGACAAGGCCAAGGGCCGGCAACGACCTCACCTGAGGTCGCGGACCACCGGAGGGACCCGGGGTTCGCCTTCCCCTGGACGAAGGACAAAGGAGTCGCGGGTGTCCAGCTCCGACATCTTCATCGGCGAGACCATCGGTACCGCCGTGCTCATCCTGCTGGGTGGCGGCGTGTGTGCCGCCGTCACGCTCAAGCGCTCAAAGGCCAAGGACGCCGGCTGGCTCGCGATCACCTTCGGGTGGGGCTTCGCCGTTCTGACGGCCGCCTACCTCGCGGGGGGCGTCTCCGGCGCCCACCTGAACCCGGCGGTCACGCTCGGTCTCGCGATAGAGGGCGGCACCAAGTGGAGCAACGTTCCGCTCTACCTGGCCTCGCAGCTGCTCGGCGCCATGATCGGTGCCGTCCTGGTGTGGGTCACGTACATGGGCCAGTTCAAGGCCCATCTGACCGACCCCGAGATCCTCGCGGCGCAGCCCGCCGTGGAGGGCATGGTCGACCAGAAGGCGGCCCCCTCGGCCGGCCCGGTGCTCGGCATCTTCTCCACCGGCCCCGAGATCCGCAACTACGTGCAGAACGTGGTCACGGAGATCATCGCCACGGTCGTCCTGGTCCTCGCCATCCTCACGCAGGGCCTGAACGACGGCGGCAACGGCCTCGGTGTGCTGGGCGCGCTGATCACCTCCCTCGTGGTGGTCGGCATCGGCCTCTCGCTCGGCGGGCCCACGGGCTACGCCATCAACCCCGTCCGTGACCTCGGTCCCCGCATCGTCCACGCACTGCTCCCGCTGCCGAACAAGGGCAGCTCGGACTGGTCGTACGCCTGGGTGCCGATCGTCGGTCCGCTGATCGGCGGCGCCATCGCCGGCGGTCTCTACAACGTCGCTTTCAAGTAGCCGTTCAAGCAGACCCGCGACAGCGACCGATGACCGCTTTAGACGGATGACCGCCACAGACGCTTGAGAGCCGTCAGCAAAGAAATTCTGGAGCACACCGTGACCGACGCACACACCGCAGGCCCCTTCATCGCGGCCATCGACCAGGGCACCACCTCTAGCCGCTGCATCGTCTTCGACAAGGACGGCCGGATCGTCTCCGTCGACCAGAAGGAGCACGAGCAGATCTTCCCGAAGCCGGGCTGGGTCGAGCACGACGCCACCGAGATCTGGACCAACGTCCAGGAGGTCGTCGCCGGGGCCGTCTCCAAGGCCGGCATCACCCGCGACGACATCAAGGCGATCGGCATCACCAACCAGCGTGAGACCACGCTGCTGTGGGACAAGAACACCGGCGAGCCGGTCCACAACGCCATCGTCTGGCAGGACACCCGCACCGACGCGCTCTGCCGGGAGCTGGCACGCAACGTCGGCAAGGACCGCTTCCGCCGCGAGACCGGCCTGCCGCTCGCCTCCTACTTCGCGGGCCCCAAGGCCCGCTGGCTGCTCGACAACGTCGAGGGGCTGCGCGAGCGCGCCGAGGCGGGCGACATCCTCTTCGGCACCATGGACTCCTGGGTCATCTGGAACCTCACGGGCGGAGTGAACGGCGGCAAGCACGTCACGGACGTCACCAACGCCTCCCGCACCATGCTGATGAACCTCCACAAGATGGAGTGGGACGAGCGGATCTGCGAGTCCATCGGCGTCCCGAAGCAGATGCTGCCCGAGATCCGCTCCTCCGCCGAGGTCTACGGCGAGGTCACCGGCGGCTCCCTCGGCGACCTGCTCGGCGGCATCCCCGTCGCCTCCGCGCTCGGCGACCAGCAGGCGGCCCTGTTCGGCCAGACCTGCTTCGCGGAGGGCGAGACCAAGTCCACCTACGGCACCGGCACGTTCATGCTGATGAACACCGGTGACAAGGCCATCAACTCCTACTCGGGCCTGCTGACCACGGTCGGCTACCAGATCGGCGAGCAGAAGCCGGTCTACGCCCTGGAGGGTTCCATCGCGGTCACCGGTTCGCTGGTGCAGTGGATGCGCGACCAGATGGGCCTGATCAACTCCGCCGCCGAGATCGAGACGCTCGCGTCGTCGGTCGAGGACAACGGCGGCGCCTACTTCGTGCCGGCCTTCTCCGGTCTGTTCGCCCCGTACTGGCGCTCCGACGCCCGCGGTGTGATCGCCGGTCTCACCCGGTACGTCACCAAGGCGCACATCGCGCGCGCCGTACTGGAGGCCACGGCCTGGCAGACCCGTGAGATCACCGACGCCATGACGAAGGACTCCGGCGTCGAGCTCGCGGCCCTCAAGGTCGACGGCGGCATGACCTCCAACAACCTGCTGATGCAGACCCTCTCGGACTTCCTCGACGCACCCGTGGTGCGCCCGATGGTGGCCGAGACGACCTGCCTCGGTGCCGCCTACGCCGCCGGTCTCGCCGTCGGCTTCTGGTCCTCGACCGACGAGCTGCGCGCCAACTGGCGCCGGGCCGCCGAATGGACCCCGAACATGGACGCGGGCACCCGCGACCGTGAGTACAAGAGCTGGCTCAAGGCCGTTGAGCGGTCGATGGGCTGGCTCGATGAGAGTGGCGAGGAGTAAGACAATGACCACCCTGCAGAGCGTCCCTGCCCTCGGGACGCATCCGGCTGCCGGCCTCAACCCGAGCCGCGCCGAGACCCGGGAGCAGCTCTCCAAGGCGACGTACGACCTCCTGGTGATCGGCGGCGGGATCCTGGGCATCTCCACCGCCTGGCATGCCGCGCAGTCGGGACTGCGGGTGGCCTTGGTGGACGCCGGTGACTTCGCCGGCGCCACCTCCTCCGCCTCCTCCAAGCTGCTCCACGGCGGTCTGCGCTACCTGCAGACCGGCGCGGTGAAGCTGGTGGCGGAGAACCACTTCGAGCGTCGCGCGGTCTCCCGTCAGGTCGCCCCCCACCTGGCGAACCCGCTCACCTTCTACCTGCCGGTCTACAAGGGCGGCCCGCACGGCGCCGCCAAGCTCGGCGCGGGCGTCTTCGCGTACAGCGCGCTCTCCGCGTTCGGCGACGGCGTCGGCCACCTGCTCTCGCCC
Source organism: Streptomyces anatolicus (assembly GCF_019400875.1). Lineage (NCBI taxonomy): Bacteria > Bacillati > Actinomycetota > Actinomycetes > Kitasatosporales > Streptomycetaceae > Streptomyces > Streptomyces anatolicus. Next base: position 12,134 of record NZ_WMBF01000093.1, read on the forward strand.
TCCAAGGCCGCGCAGGACGTGCCGGAGCTGCGGACCGACAACCTGAAGGCCGTCGCCGTCTACGGCGACGACCAGATGAACGACGCCCGCATGGCCCTGATGACGGTCCGCGCGGCCGTCGAGGCCGGCGCCGCCGTCCTCAACCACGCCGAGGTCACCGGCCTGCGCTTCACCAAGGGCCGGGTCACGGGCGCGGAGCTGAAGGACCGTATGACCGGCGACGAGTTCGGCGTCAACGCGCGCCTCGTGCTCAACGCCACCGGACCGTGGGTCGACCACCTGCGCAAGATGGAGAACCCGGACGCGGCTCCCTCCATCCGCCTCTCCAAGGGCGCGCACCTGGTCCTCAAGCGCACCGCCCCCTGGAAGGCCGCGCTGGCCACGCCGATCGACAAGTACCGCATCACCTTCGCCCTCCCCTGGGAGGACATGCTCCTGCTCGGCACCACCGACGAGGAGTTCGAGGGCGACCCGGCGGACGTCAAGGTCACCGAGTCCGACACCGCGCAGATCCTGGACGAGGCCGCGTTCTCCATCCGCGACCAGCAGCTGTCCCGCGATCTGATCACGTACTCGTTCGCGGGTCTTCGGGTGCTGCCCGGCGGCCCCGGCGACACGTCGAAGGCCAAGCGCGAGACGGTCGTCACCGAGGGCCGGGGCGGCATGCTGTCGGTCGCGGGCGGCAAGTGGACCACGTTCCGCCACATCGGCCGTACGGTGATGAAGAAGCTGGAGTCGCTGCCGGGCCACCCGCTGGGCGACGACTACGAGCCGATCTCCGAGCTGCCGAAGAAGCTGCCGCTGCCCGGTATCGCCAACCCGCGCGCCGTCGCCCACCGCCTCCTGGTGGACGGCCCGGCGCCCGGCCCGCGCATGGCCGCCGACACCGCCAAGCACCTGGCGACGCACTACGGCTCGCTCTCCTTCGACATCGCCCGCCTGGCGAACGAGAACCCGGAGCTGGCCGAGCGCGTCCACCCGGACGCCCCGGAGATCTGGGCGCAGGTCGTCTACGCCCGGGACAACGAGTGGGCCGAGACGGCGGACGACGTGCTGCGCCGCCGTACGACGCTGACGATCCGCGGCCTGGCCACGGACGAGGTGCGGGGCAAGGTCGAGGACCTGCTGGGCAAGAAGGCCTGACGGTCCGTCGGGAAAAGCGTGTAAGTCGGTAGAAGCGTGTAAGGGGCGGCCTCCTGAGAGGCCGCCCCTTACGCGTCCTCGCGGCGAGCGCCACGCCCTACCCGGCTCAACTCCGAAGGAAGAGGGGCGATTACGGCCACGGGAGAAGGGGTGTGGTCACCGTATGGTGACCCTGATCGTCCCTTGCCCCCGAGCCGTCGGCTCGGACTCCGAGCCCTGGTAGGAGCCTCCTCGTGACGTCGCTCACCGACGCGCTGCCCATCACCCGAGTCCCCCGCACCGGTCTGCCCGCCCGCGCGGTCGTGGTCGGCGACCCGGGCCGGGCGGCCGTCGTCGCCGATCTGCTGTCCGACGCGAAGGAGGTCTCGTACCACCGCGAGTACCGCGTCTTCACCGGCACCTGGCAGGGCACCGAGGTCGTCGTCGCCTCGCACGGCGTGGGCGCGCCCGGCGCGGTCCTTCTCTTCCAGGAGCTGGCAGAGGCCGGCGTCCGCACCCTCCTGCGGCTCGGCACGGCGGGCGCGATCCGCCCCGGCATCCGCGACGGCGACCTGGTCATCGCGGACGCGGCGGTGCGCGACGACGGCGTGACCCAGCAGCTGATCCCCGCCGAGTACCCGGCGTTCGCCGCCCCCGAGGCGGTCATCGCCCTGCAGCGCGCGGCCCGGGACGCGGGCGCCCCGTACCACCGGGGTGTGGTGTGGACGCGGGCCGCGTTCCAGCCGGGCTTCCTGCCGCTGCCCGGCGAGGCCTACGCGGCCGCGGGGATCGCCGCGATCGAGATGGAGCTTTCCGCGCTGTACGTCTTCGCCTCCACGCACGGCCTGACGGCGGGCGGCGCGCTGGTCGTGGACGGCGCGAACGCCGACGAACTGGTCGACGAGGACGATCCCTTGTCGACCGGCGGCTACGACCCGCACCGCGACGTGGTCGCCCAAGGGGTCGACCGGGGCGCCCGGATAGCCTTGGACGCGCTGCGTCTGCTGGCCGCGGCCGAACACTGAACCAAGCGGCGACCAGGGAGTACGGAACACATGCGCACCACCGACCTGCCGGCCCAGGCGCGCGGCGGCCCGATCGATCTGCTGGTGCACGGCGGTGACGTGCTGACCGTCGACGCCGCGGGCACCGTCGTGCCGGACGGCGCGGTGGCCGTGCGCGCCGGACGCGTCGTCGAGGTGGGCCCGGCCGAGCGGCTGCGCGCGGCGTACGAGGCGGCCGAGGAGATCGACGCCCGCGGCTGCCTCGTCCTGCCGGGCCTGATCAACACGCATACGCACCTCGCGATGAACCTGATGCGCGGCATCGCCGACGACGTCACCTTGCAGGGCTTCCTGGACCGGGTGATCCCGCGCGAGGCCGAGATCCTCTCCCCGGCCACGGTGGAGGCCGCACTCGGTGCCGCGATCGCCGAGTCCGTACGCGGCGGGGTCACCACCGCGCTCGACATGTACTGGTTCCACGAGGCCGCCGAGTCCGTGGCCCGCGACGCCGGGTGGCGGCTGCTGACCGGGCCCACGTTCATGGACGTGCCGGGCCCGCCGGACGGCCGCCCCTACGGGGAGCGGCGGGCCTGGGCGGCGGCCGACCTGGAGTCCCGCAGCCCCGCGCCCGGCACCCGCCCCGTCGTCTTCGCGCACTCCGCGTACACCCTGGACCCCGGGCAGCTGACGGAGATCGCCGCGCTCGCCCGCGAGCACGGCGCCCTGCTGCACCTCCACGCCGCCGAGAACGCGGGCGAGGTGGCGATGGTCACCGAGCGGTACGGCATGCGCCCGGTGGAGCTGCTCGACTCGCTCGGCGTGCTCGGCCCCTACACGCTGCTGGCGCACGCCGTCGACCTCACCGACGCGGAGATCGCGACGCTGGCCCGCACGGGCACGGCCGTCGCGCACTGCCCGGTGTCGAATCTGAAGCTGGGCTGCGGCATCGCGCGCGTGCCCGACCTGCTGGAGGCGGGCGTCACGGTGGGCCTCGGCACGGACGGCGCCGTGAGCTCCAACACACTTGACCTGCTCGGCGCGGTGAAGGTCGCCGCGCTGGTGCACAAGGCGGGCGGCGACCCCACGGCCGTCGGCGCCGAGCAGGCCGTGCGGATGGCGACGATCGAGTCGGCGCGGGCGCTCGGCCTCGAGGGCCAACTGGGCTCGCTGGAGGCGGGAAAGCGGGCGGACCTGATCGTCCTCGACCTGGACCGGCCGCATCTGGCGCCCCGGCACGACCCGTGGTCGACGCTCGCGTACGCCGCCTCGGCCGGTGACGTGCGGGACACCGTCGTCGACGGACGCGTCCTGATGCGCGGGCGCGTCCTGCGTACGCTGGATGAACCGGCTGTCCTGCGTGCCCTGCGGGACGCGGCGACCACCCCCGACCTGACGAGCACCGCATGACCTCCGAATCCCGCACGACGGCCGACGGGGCCCAGGCCCACGAGGCCGCCGAGGCCTTCGAGCCCACCCGCGGCTTCACCGGCCGCGCCCGCGCCGCCGACCGCGACCCGCGCCTGCCGCCCGGCCAGTACGACGCCCGCGACGGCTGGCCCGTCCTGTCCGCCGAGGTGACCCCGCACCTGGCCGCCGCCGACTGGACGTTCCGCGTCGACGGGCTCGTGGCGGCGCCGCGCACCTGGAGCTGGGACGAGGCGCACGCGCTGCCGCCCTCCGAGTACCGCGGCGACATCCACTGCGTGACCAGCTGGTCCAAGTTCGGGGTGCGCTTCGGGGGGGTGAGCCTGGACACGTTCCTGGCCGCCGCACGCCCGCTCCCCGCGGCCACGCACGTCGTCGCGTACTCCCACACCGGCTACACCGCCAACCTGCCGCTCTCCGAGGTGACGGGCGGCAAGGCGTGGATCGTCTGGGAGTACGAGGACGGGCCGCTGCCCGCCGAGCACGGCGGCCCGGCCCGGCTGATCGTCCCCCACCGTTACTTCTGGAAGAGCGCCAAATGGGTCGCGGGGCTGCGGCTGTTGGACCGCGACGAGCCCGGCTTCTGGGAGCGGAACGGCTACCACCACCGGGGCGACCCGTGGGCCGAGGAGCGTTACGCAGGTGACTGAGACCGCGTATGACGACGAGGGCGCTTTCGTGCCGCCGACGCGCTTCGCCGTGCCCGGCCGGATCGCCGTCAACAACCGCGCCGCGGCCCTGTGGCAGCGCGCGCTGATCACGGAGATCCGCCGGGAGACCCCGGCCGCTTCGACGTTCCGGCTCAAGGTCCCCGACTGGCAGGGACACCTGCCCGGCCAGCACCTCATGCTGCGGCTCACGGCGGCGGACGGCTATGTCGCCCAGCGGCACTACTCGATCGCCTCCGCGCCCGACGGGAGCGGTGAGATCGAACTGACCCTCGACCACGTGGTCGGCGGCGAGGTGTCGGGGCATCTGCACACCGTCGCCCGCGTCGGCGACACGGTCGAGGTGCGCGGCCCGCTGTCCGGCTTCTTCGCCTGGCCGGGCGACCGTCCCGCGCTGCTGCTCGGCGCCGGGTCGGGCGTGGTGCCGCTGATGTCGATGGTCCGTCACCACCGCCTCGCGGGCCTTGCCCTGCCGCTGCGCCTGATCGTCTCGGCCCGCACGCCCGAGGACCTGATCTACGCCGACGAGTACGGCGAGGAGACCACCGTCGTCCTCACCCGCGCCGAAGGCCGTCTGAACGCCGGGCACTTGGCGCCCCTCCTGGGTGCCGATGGCCGGCCCGACGGCGGCTGGGAGGCGTACATCTGCGGCTCCAACGGTTTCGCGGAGCACGCCTCGCGGCTGCTGGTCGAGGCCGGTCAGCCCGTGGACCGGATCAGGATCGAACGCTTCGGCTAGGCGAGATACCCCATGGCTGTCACCGGGCGGTGGCCGCGCCGCACGCCGTGCCCGTTTCCCGGCGCGGGGCGTGGGCAGTGATCATGCACTCCCCCTCGCAAGGGGGCTGCGGAGGGCCCCTGCCGACGCCGTAAGGTTGGGGCGTACGCAAGGGAACGTCGGAAGGAGGCCTGGGTGATCGAGCTCGAGGGGGTACCCGAGCTGGTCGACCCGGTCATGGTGGCCGCGTTCGAGGGCTGGAACGACGCCGGTGACGCCGCCTCCGCCGCGGTCGCGCATCTCGACAAGGAGTGGAAGGGCGAGGTGTTCGCGGCGCTGGACGCCGAGGACTACTACGACTTCCAGGTCAACCGCCCGACCGTCTGGCTCGACGACGGGGTCCGCAAGATCACCTGGCCGACGACCCGGCTCTCGGTGGTCCGCGTCGGCGGTGACAAGCCGCGCGACCTCGTCCTGGTCCGCGGGATCGAACCGTCCATGCGCTGGCGCTCGTTCTGCAACGAGATCCTCGGCTTCGCCCACGAGCTGGGCGTCGAGCTGGTGGTGATCATGGGTGCGCTGCTCGGCGACACCCCGCACACCCGGCCGGTCCCGGTCAGCGGCGTGACGTCCGACGCGGACCTGGCGCGCACGATGGACCTGGAGGAGACCAAGTACGAGGGTCCGACGGGCATCGTCGGCATTCTCCAGGAGGCGTGCACGCACGCGGGCGTCCCGGCCGTCAGCCTCTGGGCCGCCGTACCGCACTACGTCTCGCAGCCGCCGAACCCGAAGGCCACGCTGGCGCTCCTCAACCGCCTCGAGGACCTGATCGGTCTGCGCATCCCGCTGGGCGAGCTGGCCGAGGACGCGCGCGCCTGGCAGCTCGGTGTGGACCAGTTGGCCGCCGAGGACAGCGAGGTCGCCGAGTATGTCCAGTCCCTGGAGGAGGCGCGGGACACCGCCGAACTCCCGGAGGCCTCGGGCGAGGCCATCGCCCGGGAGTTCGAGCGCTATCTGCGCCGGCGCGACGGCGGCGGCCATGCGACGGAGGGCGGTGAGGGGGCGGCGTATC
>NZ_WMBF01000796.1:0-1616 GCF_019400875.1 Streptomyces anatolicus
GGGTCTACGTCTGCGGGGTCCGCGGGGTCCGCGTCCGCCGGGTCCGCGTGGTCGGGGGCCGGGGAGGGCCGCGGTATTCGCGCGCTCCTGCCCGCCGTTCCGCGTTCGTCGCTGTCCTGCTGGTCGGCGCCGCCGCCGTACCGCCGCTGGTCGGCGTTGTCGTCGGCGCGCGTCGGCTCCGTTGTGGCCACTGGAGGCTCTCCCCGTGTCGTCCTGTCCCGGGGCGAGACCGGCGAGGGGGGTCCGTCCCGGAACACCCCGTCCTCGGCCCCGGCGTACTGCCCCCCGAGCTTGTGACGCTAGCACGCAGACGCGCGGGGAGGCCCGGGGGCGGGGGCCTCCCCACGCGGGGGTGCGGCTCAGCCGACGCGCTGCAGCTTGGCGCCGAGGCCCGGTTCCGCGAGGTCCTTCTGGAGGGCCACCGGCACCTCCACGGCCTCACCCTTGCCGTCGCCGACGCTCAGCACGCCGACCTTGGTCCCGGCCTTCGCCGTGTGCGGTACGGGCTTGCCCTTGCGCTCGTCCAGCATCAGCTTCACGGTCAGCCCGGACCAGCCCACCGCGGAGACGTCCTTGGTGGCGACGACCGGGGTCGTGCCGCCCAGGCCGTCGTCGACCTGGCCCACCACGTCGCCCTTCTTCACGATGGTCTTGGCGGTGAGCGCTTCCTTGCCCGCCTCGATGAGCTTGCGGGTCACGCCGGTGACCTCGTCGATGTTGGCGACGCCGTTCTTGCCGTACTGGCCGAGGGCGGCGCCGATGATCGTCTGCGTCTCGCCGCCGACCTTCCGCTCCGCGGCGAAGAGGATGTTGCCGCCCGCGGCCGTGGTGGTGCCGGTCTTGATGCCGATGGCGACGGTCGGGACGAGGCCGAAGTAGTTGTTCTGCTGCTCGCCGTTGAGGTCCTTGTAGCTGGGCTGGCGGGAGATCTCGTTGAAGACCGGGTTCTCCATCGCTGCGCGGCCGAGCTTCACGAGGTCCTCGGCGGTGGAGACGGTCGTCTTGTCCAGGCCGCTGGGGTCCGTGTAGTGGGTGTTCTTCATCCCCAGCTCCTTGGCGGTCTTGTTCATCTTCGCGACGAACGCGTCCTCGGAGCCGCTCTTGGTGTCCCAGCGGGCGAGCAGCTTGGCGATGTTGTTGGCGGACGGCAGCATCACCGCTTGCAGCGCCTCGTACTCGGTGATCTTCTGCCCCTCGGTGACCTTGACCACCGACTCGTTCTCCGGCTTGCCCGTCTCGTAGTGCTTCTGCGCGGCGGCGTCGACGGGGATCTTCGGGCCTTCCTTGCCCTTCTCCAGCGGGTGGTCGCGCAGGATCACATAGACCGTCATGACCTTGGCGATGCTCGCGATCGGTACGGGCTTCTGCTCACCGGAGGTCCCGAACGAGCCGAGCCCGTTGACGTCCATGGCGGCCTGTCCCTGGGACGGCCACGGCATGGACGGCTTGGCGCCCTCGAAGGAGACGGACTCCTGGGCGGTGAGCTTCAGGGTGGGCTCGGGCAGCGGCCGCACGGCCTGTACGACCGCAAAGACGACGACCAGGAGCAGCACCAGCGGCGTCCAGATCTTGACCCGGCGCACGGCGGTGCGGACGGGGGTCTCGGGCGGCGGCGG
>NZ_WMBF01000797.1:0-1613 GCF_019400875.1 Streptomyces anatolicus
CCCGAGAAAAGCGGAGGCGGCGACGGAGGCGAGGCCAGTGGCGGAAGCGGCGACGCGGGTTCCACGAGGATCCCCTCGGCTGCCGACCTCGCCGGGCTCGGCGGCGACTCGCTCCGCGCGGTCTTCGACGCCCTCGCCGAGCCCGTGAAGCGCGGCGAGAGCGACCCCCGCACCCTCGCCGCACTCGACCGGCTCTGCAGAGGACTCGAAGGCGACCAAGCCGTCGCCGCCCGCCCGCTGGCTCTCGCCCTCGTCAAGCACCACCTCGACGCGCCCGGCGCCCGCGAGACCCTGCCCGACCTCGTCGCCTTCGAGGGGCTGCCCCTCGGCCAGGAGGCCTTGCGGCAGCTGCGCGAGGAGTACGGCGACCGCGCCGACGACACCCTGCGCCGCAGGCTCCGCGGCCCCCTGCCCGCCCTGACGCAGCCGCTGCGGCTCGCCCTCGCCGTGGGCGCCGACGGCGGAACCGGGCTCGCCGAGGCCATGAACCGGCTCGCGGGAGCACTGCTGCGCCCCGACCGCGCCGAGTGCGCCCACGCGGTCCGGGTCCTCGAAGAGGTCGACCACCCCCCGCTCACCCGCCGGGTGCTGCGCCTGCTCACCAAGGACCTCACCGAACGCAAGCTCGACCGCCTGCGCGAGCTGGCGGACTCCCCGCAGGGCGACTGGCTGCGGCGCCATATCGACGAGGCGCCGCCCACCGTCCGCTTCGCCGCGGCCGCCGCGCACTGGCAAGGCCCCCCGGACCATCTGCGCGGCGCCGAACTGTTCAAGCGGCTCACCGAACTGCTCCCCAAGCAGAGGGTCGAGGACAAGGCAACGCTGGGCGTGCTGTGGCACATCGTGTGGCGCACCACCCCGCCCAACCGCGCCGAGCAACCCTGGATCGTCCGCACCTGCACGCCCCGTCTGATCGTCGAGGCGGATCTCGGCCGCCGCGTCATCGGCTGGCTGCGGGAGCCGGACCACTGCGACGCGGCCCTGGTGGAGTACGCCCGGGCGATGAGCGGCGACACCAAACTCGGCGCGGGCGACCGCCACACCGCCGTCCTGCTCGTGACCGCCCAGGACCTCGCCGACGGCCGGACGCGGCTCACCCGCTCCGCCGTCGACCGCCTCGGCGAGCTGTTCCGCAAGGTCCCGCAGCCGGGCCTTGTCCTGCGCCAGGGCATCGAGGAGCGGGTGGGCCACGCCCTCGCCCGGGCGGACCCTCTCGACGTGTGCGAGTCCCGGGCCGGGCGGATCCTCTTCCCCGCCGGACGGGAACTGCTGCGGCCCTACCGCGCGTACTTCCTCGATGACCGCACCCGCGACCGTCTGCTGCGCGAACTACCGGAGGAACCCGCCAAGTTGGCCGCGTACTTCTACCTCTGGCGGCCCCGGCGGCGGCACGGCGTCAGCGGGGAGTGGAACGCGGTCGCCGAGGAACTGCTCGACCAGGTCCTCGCGTCCGTCCTCCCGTACGTGGACGACGACCCCCTCGGGCAGGTGGCCACCATCCTCGAGAGGAAGAACCAGGACGTGCGGGAATGGACGGCCTGGCGCCACCGGATCAGGCAGCGGACCGAGCCCCGCCCCGAGCTCCGGCCCGAGTACGGGCCGGAGCCCAAGGG
>NZ_WMBF01000094.1:0-18136 GCF_019400875.1 Streptomyces anatolicus
CTCGTCGACAAGGCCCCGGGGCGGCGGGTGCCGCGCACGGTCGACGAGGCCGAGTTCGCCGTACGCGCCGTCCTCGGCCAGCAGGTCTCCACGGCCGCCGCCCGCACCCACGCCGCGCGCCTGGTCACCGCGCACGGCGAGCGCGTCCAGGACGCCGAGGGCGGCCTCACCCACCTCTTCCCCACCCCCGAGGCGCTGGCCGCGCTCGACCCGGAGTCACTGGCCCTGCCCCGCAGCCGCCGCACCACGCTGACCACGCTCGTACGCCACCTCGCCGACGGCAGCCTCCGGCTCGGCGCGGAGAGCGGCTGGGACGAGGCCCGCGCCCGGCTCACCGAGCTGCCCGGCTTCGGGCCCTGGACGGTCGAGGTCATCGCGATGCGGGCGCTCGGCGACCCCGACGCCTTCCTCCCCTCCGACCTCGGCGTCCGGCGCGCCGCGAAGGAGCTGGGCCTGCCGCACACCCCGGCCGCGCTCACCGCGCGCGCCGCCGCCTGGCGGCCCTGGCGGGCGTACGCGGTGCAGTATCTGTGGGCCACCGACGCCCACCCCATCAACGTCATCCCCGCGTCAGGGACACAGACCAGAGTCATCCCCGCGTCAGGGACCAGGACCAGAGCCACCCCGGCCTAAGGGACGCGTACGGAAAGCCAGGGACGGAAACGGAAAGCCATGGAACGCCTGCACACCCTCATCGACAGCCCCTACGGGCCGCTCACGCTCGTCGCCACCGACGGCGTCCTCAGCGGCCTCTACATGACCGACCAGCGCCACCGGCCCGCCGAGGAGACCTTCGGCGACCGCGATCCGGCGCCCTTCGGCGAGGCGATCAGCCAGCTGGCGGCCTATTTCGCGGGGGAGTTGAAGGACTTCGACCTGCCGCTGCGCCTCGACGGCACCCCCTTCCAGCGCACGGTCTGGGACGAACTCCGCCGGATCCCCTACGGCGAGACCCGTACGTACGGCGAACTCGCCGCGATCCTCGGCAAGCCCGGCGCCTCCCGCGCGGTCGGCCTCGCCAACGGCAAGAACCCGATCGGCGTCATCGTCCCCTGCCACCGCGTCGTCGGCGCCAACGGCAGCCTGACCGGGTACGGCGGCGGCCTCGCACGCAAGCAGCGGCTGCTGGCCTTCGAGGGCGGGGCCGCGGGCGGCGAGGACGCCCTCTTCTGAGACGCCCCGCCGCGCGGGGTCAGCCGACCTGTGCCCGTTCTCCAGCTCGGCTGGCCCGTGCCCGTCCTCCAGCTGGGCCGAACCCGTGTCCGTCCTCCAGCTCAGCCGACCCGGTGCCCGTTCTCCAGCTCGGCCGGTCCGTCGCCGCGCTCCAGCACGTCGAGCGCGGCGCCGACCCGCCGACCGAGCGCGCCCGGCAGCAGCTCGGCCAGTTCCTCGCGGGTCACCAGGCGCCAGGAGAGCAGCTCCTCCTCCTGCAGCGTGATCGACTTCAGCTGCTCCGCGTCCAGCACCCCGCCGTCGTACAGATAAGCGACCAGCGGCGGCCGCGGCCGCTCGGTCCCCGGCGGCACCCAGTCCACCGCGAGCAGCGGCCCGAGCGTGACATCGAGCCCGATCTCCTCGGCCGTCTCCCTGCGCGCCCCCTGGCGCGGTGTCTCGCCGTCGTCCGACTCGACGGTCCCGCCGGGCAGCGCCCAGCCCTCGCGGTAGTTCGGCTCGACGAGCAGGACGCGGCCCCGGTCGTCCCGGAAGAGGGCGGCGGCGCCGACGAGGACGCGCGGCAGGCCTGCTATGTAGGTGGCGAAGTCTTGGGTGGTCATCGGGGAAGGGTAATCGGGGAAGGGTAACGGCGGCGGACCCCGGCGCGGGCCCCGGCGGGCCGAGACTGATCGATCATTTCCATATCGTTCCGAGGTCGCCCATGGGCAGGGAGGCCCTTGGGCGGTTATGGTCGCAGCGGCGCGACTGCCTTGACTCGAGCAAGGCCGAAAGCAAGGGGAATGCAAGGTGGCGGACGCTGCAGGGACGGCGGGACGCGAGCAGCAGGCGCGGCGCGAGCAGGCGCGGCGGGCGCGGCACGTGCTCATCGCCGCGGACAAGTTCAAGGGTTCGCTCACGGCCGTGCAGGTCGCCGAGCGGGTGACGGCCGGGCTCCACCGCGCCGCCCCGGACGTGACGGTCGAGGCGCTGCCGGTCGCCGACGGTGGTGACGGCACGGTCGCCGCGGCCGTCGCGGGCGGCTTCGAGCGCCGGGAGGTCACCGTCACGGGACCGCTCGGCGACCAGGTGACGGCGGCGTACGCGCTGAAGGACGGCACGGCCGTGGTGGAGATGGCGGAGGCCTCGGGCCTCCAGCTGCTCCCCGAGGGCGTCTTCGCGCCGCTGACCTCCACGACGTATGGCTCCGGAGAGCTGATCCGCGCCGCGCTCGACGCGGGGGCCCGCACCATCGTCTTCGGCGTCGGCGGCAGCGCCACGACGGACGGGGGCGCGGGCATGCTCGCCGCGCTCGGCGCGCGCTTCCTGGACGCGGACGGCGAGCCCGTCGCGCCGGGCGGCGGCCCGCTCAAGGAGCTGGCCACGGCCGATCTGTCGGGTCTCGACCCGCGCCTGAAGGACGTCGAGACCGTGCTCGCCAGCGATGTCGACAACCCGCTGACGGGCCCGAAGGGCGCGCCCGCCGTGTACGGGCCGCAGAAGGGGGCCTCTCCGGAGGACGTCGAGGAGCTGGACGCGGCGCTCGCCCACTTCGCCGAGGTCCTGGAGAAGTCCATCGGCCCCAAGGCCGCCGAGTACGCGCAGTCGCCCGGCGCGGGCGCCGCGGGCGGGATCGGGTACGGCGCGCTCGTCGGGCTCGGGGCGACTTTCCGGCCCGGCATCGAGGTCATGCTCGACGTGCTGGGGTTCGCTCCCGCGCTGGAGCGGGCCACCCTTGTGATCACCGGCGAGGGTTCGCTCGACGAGCAGACGCTGCACGGTAAGGCGCCGGCGGGGGTGGCCTCGGCGGCGCGTGCGGCGGGGGTGGAGGTCGTCGCCGTTTGCGGGCGCCTCGCGTTGCCTCCTGAGGCTCTTGGCAGGGCCGGGATCCGGCGGGCGTATGCGCTGACCGACATTGAGCCGGATGTGGCTCGGTGTATTGCTGAGGCGGGGCCGATTCTGGAGTCGCTGGCGGAGAAGCTTGGGCGGGACTATCTGGCGTAGGGCCTTTGGGCGGGGGCGCGGTCCCGTTTGCCTGGCTGGGGCTTCTCGCGGGTGCGGGGCTGTTGTGGTTGCTCGCGCAGTTCCCCGCGCCCCTTACGGGGCGCCCCCTACCCCGGCGACAGCCTGTGCGCCTCTACCGCCAGGGCCACCTCCACCAGGTCCCTCGGTCGCGCCAAGGACCTCGACGTCAGTTGTTCCAGGCGGCGCAGGCGGTTGAAGACCGTGTTGCGGTGGCAGTACAGGCGGCCCGCCGCCCGGCCCGCCGAGCCCTCGCAGGCCAGCCACGCCTCCAGGGTCTCCAGGAGGACCGCGCGGTCCGCCGGTTCCAGCGTGAGGACTTCGCCGAGCACGTCCGTGACCAGGCGGCCCGCCAGCTCCGGCTGGCTCACCACCAGCGCGGTCGGCATCCGCTGGTCGAGGCGGACGATGCCGGTCGCGTCCGGCGGGCAGGTGCGCAGCGCCAGCTCCGCGAGGCGCCGGGCGTGGCCGAGATCCGCGAGGCCGCCCACCACGGGGCTGATGCCGCCGGGGCCTGGGCACCGGCCGTCGAGCAGCCGGGCCAGGCCGTCCAGCCCCTCGTCCGCGCTGAGCGCGACCACACCGACCTCGCAGTCCGTCCGCATCCGCCAGACGAAACGGAACCCCGGACGCTGGATCTGCCGGTGGAACGCCTCGCGCCCGTCCCGCCGCTCCACGCGCAGCACCACCACCGCGTACGGGCCGTGCTCGGGCAGGTCGAGACCGGCCGCCGCACGCGCCGCGAGGCCCGGCGCGCTCTGACCCTCAAGGAGCGCGTCGAGCAGCGCCTGCAACTGCTCGTCGGTGCGCCGCCGCAGCTCCAACTCCGTCGCCCGGTAGGCGTCGGACGCCACCGCGGCCTGCGCGTCGACCGCCGACCACACCATCGTCGCCGAGCGCATCAGGACCGCCAGCTTCTCGGGGTCCTTGCCCGCGACCCCCTCCAGGAGCGAGTCCCAGACCAGATAGCCCGCGTTGCGGTACGAGTGCACCACCAGGTCGAGCGGCAGGCCCTGCTGGGCCCGGCGCCTGCCCGCCTCCTCCGCGTACTCCAGGTCGCGGCGCGGTGAGGCCCGGGGCGCCGAGATCGCCTCGATGCCGATCCGCATCGCCTCCTCGGCCTCGTGCCAGTGCACGTCGTACGGCAGGACGTGGCCGAACACCGGTGAGTGCTCGGCGAGTTGCCGCAGATGCTCGTCGACAAGCTCGGGCAGCCGGGGCAGCAGGGCCGTGCACGCCTCCTTGAGGAGTCGCCAGTCGTGCCCGGTCCGCGGCCTGCGGCCATGCAAAGGCCCGGTCATGGATCCTCCCCGTCGCCGCGCTCCAGGACGTCGTTGGTGCGGAGGATGCCATGGGGTGACCCGCTCCCGCAGGCCCCTGACACGCGGTGTTGTGCGCATGCACAACGTCGGGGCGCCGCCGCTGGTCTCCGGCAGCGTTTCCTCCGCTGCCCGTGGACGGGCCGCTCCCGCGGTGCTGGGGTGAGCGCCACGCGACGGCGGCCGAGCCGCGCGGGACTGGGGGTCGGGTACGTGGGTGGTTCCAATGTGGAGGGCTTCGGCGCGGGTGGCCGCGAGGGCGACGGCGCGGGCGCGGCGGGTGCGGGCGGCCTCAAGGGCGACGGCTCGAGCGTGGCCGCCGCGCGCGGCGCCGGACTCGTCGTACGCGAGGTGTCCGTCGGCTATGGCCCCGTACGCGCCCTGCGCCGCGTCTCGCTCGATGTGCCGGACGGCACCGTCGTCGCCGTGCTCGGCGGCAACGGCGCGGGCAAGTCGACGCTGCTGCGCGCCATTTCACGCACGCTCTCCTTCCAGGGCGGGGCGCTGACCTCGGGAGGCATCCACTTCGACGGCACCCGCGTCGACGGCCTCGCGCCGGACCGCGTGGTGGCCGCCGGGATCTCCCAGGTCCCGGAGGGAAGGCGGGTGTTCGCCCGGATGACCGTGACCGACAACCTGCGCGCCGGGGCGCTCGGCTCCTCCGGGTCGCGCGCGGCAAAGGCGGACGCACTGCGCCGCGTCCACGAACTCTTCCCGGTCCTCGCCGAGCGCGGCACCCAGCGCGCCGGACTGCTCTCCGGCGGTGAACAGCAGATGCTCGCGGTGGGCAGGGCGCTCATGGCCTCACCGCGCCTGCTCCTGCTCGACGAACCCTCCCTCGGGCTCGCCCCGCTGATGGCCGCCCGGATCGCCGACACCATCGGGGAGATCAACGCCCAGGGCACCTCGGTCCTGCTCGTCGAACAGAACGCCGCGCTCGCGCTGCGGCTCGCCTCAAGGGCGTACGTCCTAGACGTCGGCGAGGTCGCCCTGTCCGGCCCCGCGGACGAGCTGGCCGCATCTGACGAGGTAAGGCGCCGCTACCTCGGGGTGGTCGACGAGGACGCCGCCGCCGACGCCACCCGGGGCATCGGCGCACTGCCGACGCTGCCGCGCTGGGAGGCAGGACGGTGACCGAGCAACCCGTACCTCCCCTGGAAGTCAGCGAGTTGACCGTCCGGTTCGCCGGGCTCACCGCGCTGGACGCCGTCAGCTTCACCGTCCGCCCCGGCACCGTGCACGCCCTCATCGGACCCAACGGCGCGGGCAAGTCCACCTGCTTCAACGTCCTGTCCGGCGTCTACCGCGCCACCAGCGGCAGCGTCCGCTTCGGAGAGCACGAACTCACCGGCATGCGCCCGCACCAGATCGCCGGACTCGGCGTCGCCCGGATCTTCCAGAACCTCGCCCTGCCGCCCCGCGCCACGGTCGCCGACAGCCTGCTGCTCGGCCGCCACCGCCTGACCCGCACCGGCTTCATGGCCGCGGGCCTGCGGCTGCCCTCGGCGGCCCGCGAGGAGCGCCTGCACCGCGAACGCGTCCGCGAGATCGCCGCGTTCGTCGGCCTGGAGCACCAACTCGACCTGCCCGCCGGCTCCCTGCCCTACGGACAGCAGAAACTCGCCGAACTGGCCCGGGCCCTGTGCATGGAGCCGCGCCTGCTGCTCCTCGACGAGCCCGTCGCCGGCATGACCGCCGACGAGCGGCGCCGCACGGCCGCGGTCATCGCGGGCGTCCGCGACAGCCTCGGCATCTCGATCGTCCTGGTGGAACACGACATGGGGGTGGTGATGCGGCTCGCGGACGCGGTGACCGTACTCGACTTCGGGCGCCGCATCGCCGACGGCGCACCCGGCGACGTACAGAACGACCCGGCGGTCATCCGCGCCTACCTGGGCGAGAGCGACGACCGCGACGACGGTGAGCGACCCGGCGAGGAGGACACCCGCTCATGACCACCTTCACCGAACTCCTCCTCAACGGCCTCTCCATGGGCTCGGTCTACGCCCTCATCGCCCTCGGCTTCGTCGTCATCTTCCGCGCCACCGAAGTGGTGAACTTCGCGCACGCCTCCCTGCTCCTCGCGGGCGGCTACATCACCGCCTCCCTCCACGACGACCTCGGCTTCTGGCCGGCGCTGCTCGTCGGCATCGCGGGCGCCGCGGTCGTCGGGGCGGCCGTCGAGTTCCTGGTCATGCGCCGCTACCGGGGCACCGACCACAGCGTCCTCGCCATCGTCACCATCGGCGTCGACATCCTGCTCACCACCGAGCTGACCCGTCGCCTCGGCACCGACGTGCTGCCGCTCGGCGACCCCTGGGGCGACGACGTGCTGACCGTCGGCCCGATCTCCCTCGCCCACACCCGCATCGCCGCGTTCGCCGCCGCGGCCCTGCTCATCACCGTCTTCCTGCTCGCCTTCCGCTACACCTCCTGGGGCGTGGCGATGCGCGCCGCCGCCGAGAGCCCCGAGACTGCCGCGCTGATGGGCGTACGCCTCGGGCGCGTCTCGCTCGGCGCGTGGGCGGTGGCGGGCGCCCTGGCCGCCGTGGCCGCGCTCTTCCTCACCGTCTTCCCGACGCCGGGCCTGGAGCGCGCCACCTCGCTGGCCGCCCTGAAGGCCTTCCCCGCCGCGATCCTCGGCGGCCTGGATTCCACCACCGGAGCCCTCGTCGGCGGCCTCGTGGTGGGCGTGACCGAATCCCTCGCCACCGGCTACCAGAGCGAGCTGACCTTCCTCGGCCGCGGCCTCGGCGACCTCGCCCCCTACCTCGTCATGACCGCGATCCTGCTCATCCGGCCCGCCGGGCTCTTCGGCACGAAGGAACTCGCCCGTGTCTGACATCCGCCGCACCTGCGCCTGGGCGGCCTCGGCCGTAGTGCTGCTCGCCCTGCCGTTCTACCTGGACCGCTTCTGGCTCCAGGCGGGCCTGTTCGCGATGGCCGCCGCGATCGGCGCGATCGGCATCAACCTCCTCACCGGCGCGACCGGCCAGCTCTCCATGGGCCACGCCTTCTTCCTCGCGATCGGCGCGTACGGCTACTGCGTACTCGCCGGGGACGGCGGCGACGGCCTGACCGGGCTAGGCCTGCCGACCTGGCTCGCCGCCGCCCTCGCCGTGGCGCTCGCGGGGCTCGCGGGCGGGCTCTTCAGCCCCATCGCGGGCCGCCTGCGCGGCGCCTACCTCGGCATCGCGACCCTCGCGCTGATCTTCATCGGGCAGCACGTGCTGTTCAACGCGCACGACCTGACGGGCGGCTCCAACGGGCGTGACGTACCGCCGCTGAACCTCTTCGGCCTCACCTTCGACGAGAGCGAGACCGTCGTCGCCGCAGTGCCGTTCGGCTCCGCCGAGAAGCTCTGGTACGCCGGTCTGGTGCTGCTCCTGGCCTGCGGCCTCTTCGCCCGTGGCGTGCTGCGCGGACGGCCGGGGCGCGCCATGAACGCCATCCGCGACCACCGCGTCGCCGCCGGTGTCATCGGCGTGCCGGTGGCCCGCTACCGCGCCGGGGTCTTCGTCCTCTCGTCGATGTACGCGGGCTTCGCCGGGGTGCTGCTCGCCCTGGTCTTCCAGCGGACCGTGCCCGACTACTTCGGCATGACGCTCTCCCTGGAGTACCTCGCGATGATCGTCATCGGCGGCCTCGGCTCGGTCTCCGGAGCGGTCGCGGGCGCGGCCCTCGTCTCCCTGCTGCCACAGCTGCTGACCCGGTACAGCGACGCGCTGCCCCTCGTCTCGGCGCCGGGCACCGGCGGGATCTCGCCGGGCGAGGCGTCCCGGTATCTGTACGGCGCTGCCGTCGTGGCGGTGGTGCTCTTCCTGCCCGGCGGCCTGGTGCGGCTCACCGCCCGCCGCCGGGCCACCCAGGCCACTCCAGCCACTCCAGGCACACCAGGCACCTCAGGGGAGACAGCATGAACGCACTGACCCGGGCCACGGCGGCCACCACCGCGCTCGCCGCCCTCCTCGCGCTCTCGGCGTGCAGCTCGAAGGCGAAGGACGGCGACGACGACGGCAGGACGGCGGGCGGGGTGAAGACCGGCGAGGGCATCTCGGGCAAGACGATCAACCTCGGCGTGCTCACCGACATGACCGGCGTCTACGCCACCCTCGGCAAGAGCGTCACCCAGGCCCAGCAGCTCTACGTCGACAAGACCAACAAGGACGGCGGCATCTGCGGCCACAAGCTGAAGCTCACCGTCCGCGACCACGGCTACGACCCGCAGAAGGCCGTCGCCGCCTACACCGAGCTGGAGCCGAAGGTCCTCGGCTTCGCACAGTTCATCGGCTCGCCGTTCGTCGCCGCCGTCAAGCAGCGCATCGACGCCGACAAGGCCCTCGTCCTGCCGCAGGCCTGGTCGGCGAATCTCCTGGGCAGCCCGTATGTGCGGGTCATCGGATCCACGTACGACCTGGAGACGATCAACGCGATCGACTTCCTGATGAAGGAGAAGGGCCTGAAGAAGGGCGACAAGCTCGGCCATGTCTACTTCGAGGGTGACTACGGCGAGAGCGCCCTGAAGGGCTCCCAGCACATGGCCGGGAAGGCGGGCCTCACCGTCGTCGAGCAGAAGATCAAGCCGACGGACAACGACATGACCGCGCAGGTCTCCGCCCTGAAGAAGGCGGGCGTCAAGGCCGTCGTGATCAGCGCGGGCCCGCGCCAGGCGGCCTCCCTGGTCGGCGTCGCCGCGGCCGGCCGCTTCGACGTCCCCGTCATCGGCAACAACTCGGCGTTCGCCCCGCAGCTCCTCGCCACCCAGTCGGGCCCCGCCCTGCAGAAGAACTACTACGTCGCCTCGCCCACGCTGCCCATCGGCGCGGACACCGCGGCGGCGAAGAAGCTCGTCGCCGACTACAGGAAGGCCCACCCGAAGGACTCCCTCGACAACGGCGTCGTGGCGGGCTGGACGGCCGCCTCCGTCTTCGGCGAGGCCCTGAAGAAGGCCTGCGAGGACAAGGACCTCACGCGCGACGGCGTCGACAAGGCGCTGCTGACCCTCGACGACTTCGACTCGGGCTTCGGCGTCACCCAGAACTTCACCGACCCCAAGGCCCCCTCGTCGAAGGAGAGCGTGATCCTCCAGCCGGACAAGAAGACGACGGGAGGCATGAAGGTGATCCGGCAGCCGGGCACGGCCGAGGCGGCAGAAAGCCTGAGCCCGTCCGGCGATTGAGGACGAGCCCGAAGGGCGATAAACGGCACGCAAAGGGGGCCTGAACCATCCGGTTCAGGCCCCCTGGGCTACGTACAAGCGCCGCTACGGCAACTGCGCCGCACGGGCCTCGCGCCGGTTGTCACGGAAGTTGTTCACCCTCCGAGCGGTGGCGAAGAGGGGAATCACCGCCCCGAGGACGAGCTGGAGCGCGCAGCCGGTCTGCAGGAGCAGCTGCCCGCCCGGCGCCTCGAACGCCCAGGCCGCGAGCAGCCCCATGGCCGCGACGATCCAGGCGAGCATGGCCACCGCGAGGGGGCCCCGCGGCTTGGGGTACTCGACGCGGCTGACCATGAGCCAGGCCGTGCCGATGATCGCGAGGAGGGTCGCCACGAAGGGCAGCTCCAGGAGCACGATCGAGACGACCGTCAGCGCCCCGAAGGGCGAGGGCATGCCCTGGAAGGTGCCGTCCTTCACGGTCACGCAGGAGAACCGCGCAAGCCGCAGCACCACCGCCAGGAGCACCACGATCGCGCCCACCGCCGCCACGCGCTGGTGCGCGTCGTCCGCGACCATGCCGTAGACGAGTACGAAGTACGCGGGGGCCAGACCGAAGCTGATCAGGTCCGAGAGGTTGTCCAGCTCGGCGCCCATCGGCGAGGAGCGCAGCTTGCGTGCCACGAGCCCGTCGAAGAGGTCGAAGACGGCCGCGCAGAGCATCAGGATCACGGCGGTCGCGGCGGAGTGCCGCGCCATGCCGCTCTCGTTGCTGCCCTGGAGGTGCGGGATGAGGATGCCCGTGGTGGTGAAGTACACCGCCATGAACCCGCACGTGGCGTTACCGAGCGTGAGCGTGTCCGCTATCGAGAGGCGCAGTGACAGCGGCATCTCGTCGGCGTCGTGGGACGCGTCGTCCTCGGCCTCGGACGCCCAGCCGGCCTGTGTCTCAGGATCAACCACGGTCAATGCGAGTCACCCCAGCCACGGTCTTCTGACCGACCTCGACGTCCACCTCGACACCCTCGGGGAGGTAGATGTCGACGCGCGAGCCGAAACGGATCAGGCCGATCCGCTCACCCTGCTCCACCTTCGTGCCCTGCGGCACGTACGGCACGATGCGCCGTGCGACCGCGCCCGCGATCTGGATCATCTCGATGTCGCCGAGCTCGGTGTCGAAGTGCCAGACAACGCGTTCGTTGTTCTCGCTCTCCTTGTTGAACGCCGGGACGAACCCGCCGGGGATGTGTTCCACGGACGTCACCGTGCCCGCGAGGGGCGCGCGGTTGACGTGGACGTTCAGCGGGCTCATGAAGATGGCGACGCGGGTACGCCCGTCCTTCCACGGCATGATGCTCTGCACCACGCCGTCGGCGGGGGAGATGACCCGGCCCTGAGCGATCTCGCGCTCGGGGTCGCGGAAGAACCACAGCATTCCCGCCGCCAGCGCGGTGGCGGGAACGGCGACGGCGGCGGCACCCTTCGAACGGCGCGCGCGGGCGAGGCTGAGTGCCGCGGTGGCGACGGTCGGCAGGAGCCACGGCGATGCTCCGCGAGCAAGGCGTCCCTGGAGAATGCCGTCGCGTGGTGCAGAGGTTTGGCTGTGGGGCATGGATGACCTTCGTAGCGGATGATGCCGCGCGGTGATACGGGGGACGGCGGCTTTCTCCGGATGGTATCGGTTGCGAGCCACAACTGGGCAAGCGAGGAAGCCGAGTCGACGGCCGAAGAGTGTTGACAGGGTGTGATCTTCTTCGCGAAGAAAACGCCCCAAACCGGGCATCTAGCCCTGGAATCGATACTCTTCGAGCAGTCGACGACCAATGATCATTTTCTGGATCTCGGCGGTACCTTCACCGATCAGCAGCATCGGCGCCTCCCTGTAGAGGCGCTCGATCTCGTACTCCTTCGAGAAGCCGTAACCGCCGTGAATCCTGAACGCGTCCTCGACGACTTCCTTGCAGTACTCGGAGGCGAGGTACTTCGCCATCCCTGCTTCGAGGTCGTTTCGCTCCCCGGAGTCCTTTTTGCGTGCTGCGTTGACCATCATCGCATGAGCGGCCTCGACCTTGGTAGCCATCTCGGCCAGCTTGAACTGAATCGCCTGGTGCTGGGCGATCGGCTTGCCGAAAGTGTGGCGTTGCTGGGCATATGAGACGCCCAGCTCGAACGCACGCTGAGCGACACCGCAGCCACGTGCCGCGACATTCACCCGGCCGACCTCGACACCGTCCATCATTTGGTAAAACCCTCGGCCGGTGACCCCGCCGAGCACGCGATTGGCCGGAATTCGCAGGTCGTCCATGATCAGCTCGGTCGTGTCGACGCCCTTGTAGCCCATCTTGTCGATCTTGCCCGGGATGGTCAGACCGGGGCGGACCTCGCCGAAGCCCGGCTCCTTCTCCACGAGGAACGTCGTCATCGACTTGTGCGGGGCGGTGCCCTCGGGGTGTCCTTCGTCACTACGGCACAGAACGGCCACCAGAGTGGACGTTCCGCCGTTGGTGAGCCACATCTTCTGGCCGTTCAGGACGTACTCGTCGCCGTCCTTCACGCCCTTGGACGTGATCGCCGACACATCGGAGCCGAGGGCCGGCTCCGACATGGAGAACGCCCCGCGCACCTCGCCGGCCGCCATCCGCGGCAGGAAGGTCTCCCGCTGCTCCTGCGTGCCGTGCTGCTTGAGCATGTAGGCGACGATGAAGTGGGTGTTGATGATGCCGGACACCGACATCCAGCCACGCGCTATCTCCTCGACGCAGAGCGCGTACGTGAGCAGCGACTCGCCCAGGCCGCCGTACTCCTCCGGGATCATCAGGCCGAAGAGGCCCAACTCCTTGAGGCCGTCGACGATTTTCTGCGGGTACTCGTCACGGTGCTCGAGCTCGGTCGCGACAGGGATGATCTCCTTGTCGACGAAGTCCCGGACCGTGGACAGGATCTCCTGCTGGACGTCGGTGAGACCTGCGGTCTGCGCGAGTCGGCTCATGGCTACTTCTCCGTGCTCTTGGCGCTCTTGGAAGGGGTGTTCAGCTCCGGGCGGCCGGGCTGCTCGCCGCCGCGCTCCTTGATGTAGGTCTCGGTGGGCACCATCACCTTGCGGCGGAACACACAGACCAGGGTGCCGTCCTGCTTGTACCCCTTGGTCTCCACGTAGACGATCCCGCGGTCGCTCTTGGACTTCGAGGGCGTCTTGTCCAGGACGGTCGTCTCGCCGTAGATCGTGTCGCCGTGGAAGGTCGGCGCCACGTGCTTGAGCGACTCGACCTCCAGGTTGGCGATGGCCTTTCCGGAGACGTCCGGCACGGACATGCCGAGGAGCAGCGAGTAGATGTAGTTGCCCACGACGACGTTCTTGCCGAAGTCGGTCGTCTTCTCCGCATAGTTGCTGTCCATGTGGAGGGGGTGGTGGTTCATGGTGAGCAGGCAGAAGAGGTGGTCGTCGTACTCGGTGACCGTCTTCCCGGGCCAGTGCTTGTACACGGCGCCGACTTCGAACTCTTCGTAGGTGCGGCCGAACTGCATGGTGTCTTACGCCTCCGGGGCCTCGAACTTGGACGTGCGGGTCATCCCGGCCGCACGGCCCTTCCCGGAGATGACCAGCGCCATCTTCCGGCTCGCCTCGTCGATCATCTCGTCGCCGAGCATCGCCGAGCCCTTCTTGCCGCCCGCCTCGGACGTGTAGTACTCGTACGCGTCCAGGATCAGCTCGGCGTGGTCGAAGTCCTCCTGCGAGGGCGAGAAGACCTCGTTGGCGGCCTCCACCTGGCCGGGGTGCAGGACCCACTTGCCGTCGAAGCCGAGGGCGGCGGCGCGGTTCGCGACCTCGCGGTAGCCGTCGACGTTCTTGATCTGGAGGTAGGGGCCGTCGATCGCCTGGAGGTTGTTGGCGCGGGCGGCCATCAGGATCTTCATCAGGATGAAGTGGTAGGCGTCCGCGGGGTAGCCGGGCGGCTGCTCGCCGACGACCAGGGACTTCATGTTGATCGATGCCATGAAGTCTGCCGGGCCGAAGATGATCGTCTCGACGCGGGGCGAGGCCTCGGCGATCGCGTTGACGTTGTTGAGGCCGCGGGCGTTCTCGATCTGCGCCTCGATGCCGATCTTGCCGACCTCGAAGCCCATCGTCTTCTCGATCTGCGTGAGCAGGAGGTCGAGGGCGACGACCTGATCGGCCGTCTGCACCTTCGGCAGCATGATGCAGTCGAGGTTCTGGCCCGCGCCCTCGACGACCGTGACGACATCGCGGTACGTCCACTCGGTCGTCCAGTCGTTGACGCGCACCACGCGCGTCTTGCCCGTCCAGTCGCCGTCGTTCAGGAACTTGACGATGGTGTGCCGTGCCTCCGGCTTGGCGAGCGGCGCGCAGGCGTCCTCCAGGTCGAGGAAGACCTGGTCGGCGGGGAGGCCCTGGGCCTTCTCCAGGAAGCGCGGGTTCGAGCCCGGTACGGCCAGACAGGAGCGCCGGGGGCGGAGACGGTTCACGGTCATGCGGGGACCTCCAGAGGGTCGAGCTTGTTCGCTTTCCGGATCTCGTCGACGATACGGCCGATGATCTCCGTGATGCCGAAGTCCTTGGGGGTGAAGACGGCGGCGACACCCGCCGCCAGCAGGTCATCGGCGTCGCTGTTGGGGATGATGCCTCCCGCGATGACGGGAATGTCGCGGGCGCCCGCCTCGCGCAGGCGCACCAGGACGTCCGGCACGAGTTCGGCGTGCGACCCGGAGAGGATCGAGAGGCCCACCGCGTGCACGTCCTCGGCGAGCGCCGCGTCGACGATCTGCTCGGGCGTGAGCCTGATCCCCTGGTAGACCACCTCGAAGCCGGCGTCACGCGCGCGCACCGCGATCTGCTCGGCCCCGTTGGAGTGCCCGTCCAGACCCGGCTTGCCGACCAGGAAGCGGAGCTTGCCGGTCCCAAGGTCGGCGGCCGTCTTGTCGACCTTCTCGCGGACCAGGGCGAGCGGCGTGCCCTCCTCCGCGGTGACGGCCACCGGAGCGCTGGAGACGCCCGTGGGCGCCCGGAACTCCCCGAAGACCTCCCGCAGGGCGCCGGCCCACTCGCCGGTCGTCACACCGGCGCGTGCGCACTCCAGGGTGGCCTCCATGAGGTTGCCCGTGCCCGCGGCGACTTCCTTGAGCCGCTCCAGGGCCTTGCACGGGCGGGGGTGGTTGAACGGCGGCTGGTAGCGGTTGTCGCGCCAGTCCTTCAGGGCGTTCACCACGCGCGCCTCGACCGCCGGGTCGACCGTCATGATCGCCCCGTCCAGGTCCGCGGTGAGCGGGCTCGGCTCGGTGGACTCGTAGGAGTTCACACCGACGATCTTCTCCTGGCCGGACTCGATGCGCGCCCGGCGCTCGGCGTGCGAGGAGACGAGCTGCGACTTGAGGTAGCCCGACTCGACGGCGGCCATCGCGCCGCCCATCCGCTCGATGCGGTCCATCTCCGCGAGGGACTCCTCGACGAGGGAGACGACCTTGGCCTCGACGACGTGCGAGCCCTCGAAGATGTCCTCGTACTCCAGAAGGTCGCTCTCGTGTGCGAGGACCTGCTGGATGCGCAGGGACCACTGCTGGTCCCAGGGCCTCGGCAGACCCAGCGCCTCGTTCCAGGCCGGCAGCTGCACGGCACGCGCGCGTGCGTCCTTGGAGAGGGTGACGGCCAGCATCTCGAGCACGATCCGCTGGACGTTGTTCTCGGGCTGCGCCTCCGTGAGACCCAGCGAGTTGACCTGTACGCCGTAGCGGAAGCGGCGCTGTTTCGGGTTCTCGATGCCGTATCGCTCGCGCGTGACCTGATCCCAGATCCGCCCGAACGCCCGCATCTTGCACATCTCCTCGATGAAGCGGACGCCCGCGTTCACAAAGAAGGAGATGCGGGCCACGACGTCCCCGAACTTCTCCTCGGGGACCTGCCCGGAGTCGCGTACGGCATCGAGAACCGCGATGGCGGTGGACATCGCGTACGCGATCTCCTGGACCGGTGTGGCCCCCGCCTCCTGGAGGTGGTAGCTGCAGATGTTGATGGGGTTCCACTTGGGGATGTGGGCCACCGTGTACGTGATCATGTCGGTGGTCAGCCGCAGCGACGGGACCGGCGGGAAGACGTGCGTCCCGCGCGAGAGGTACTCCTTGACGATGTCGTTCTGCGTCGTCCCCTGGAGCTGGGTGATGTCCGCACCCTGCTCCTCCGCGACCACCTGATAGAGCGCCAGGAGCCACATGGCGGTGGCGTTGATCGTCATCGAGGTGTTCATCTGCTCCAGGGGGATGTCCTGGAACAGGCGCCGCATGTCGCCGAGGTGGGAGACCGGCACGCCGACCCGGCCGACCTCGCCGCGGGCGAGGATGTGGTCGGGGTCGTAGCCGGTCTGGGTGGGCAGGTCGAAGGCGACCGAGAGGCCCGTCTGACCCTTGGCGAGGTTGCGCCGGTACAGCTCGTTGGACGCCTCCGCCGTGGAATGACCGGCGTACGTCCGCATGAGCCACGGCCGGTCCTTCTGGCGCTCTGTCATGTCCCGCTGCTCCTTAGGGCGTTCAGACGTTCCGGAAGCGGTTGATGGCGTCGATGTGCTGGGCCCGCTTCTCCGGGTCGCGGACGCCGAGGCCCTCCTGGGGGGCGAGCGCGAGGACGCCGACCTTGCCCTGGTGGAGGTTGCGGTGGACGTCGTAGGCGGCCTGGCCGGTGTCCTCCAGGGAGTACACCTTCGAGAGCGTCGGGTGGATCTTGCCCTTGGCGATCAGGCGGTTGGCCTCCCACGCCTCGCGGTAGTTGGCGAAGTGGGAGCCGATGATGCGCTTGAGGGACATCCACAGGTAGCGGTTGTCGTACTCGTGCATGTAGCCGGAGGTCGAGGCGCAGGTCGTGATGGTGCCGCCCTTGCGGGTGACGTACACCGAGGCGCCGAAGGTCTCGCGGCCCGGGTGCTCGAAGACGATGTCGATGTCCTCGCCGCCGGTCAGCTCGCGGATGCGCTTGCCGAAGCGCTTCCACTCCTTGGGGTCCTGGGTGTGCTCGTCCTTCCAGAACTTGTAGCCCTCGGCGTTGCGGTCGATGATCGCGTCGGCGCCCATGGCGCGGCAGATCTCCGCCTTCTGGGGGCTGCTCACCACGCAGATGGGGTTGGCGCCGCCCGCCAGCGCGAACTGCGTGGCGTAACTGCCGAGTCCGCCGCTCGCGCCCCAGATCAGGACGTTGTCGCCCTGCTTCATGCCGGCGCCGTTGCGGGAGACCAGCTGGCGGTAGGCGGTGGAGTTCACCAGGCCGGGCGAGGCGGCCTCCTCCCAGCTCAGGTGGTCCGGCTTCGGCATCAGCTGGTTGGACTTGACGAGCGCGATCTCGGCGAGGCCGCCGAAGTTGGTCTCGAAACCCCAGATGCGCTGCTCGGGGTCGAGCATCGTGTCGTTGTGGCCGTCCGAGGACTCCAGCTCGACGCTCAGACAGTGCGCGACGACCTCGTCACCGGGCTTCCAGGAGTTCACGCCGGGGCCGGTGCGCAGCACCACGCCCGCCAGGTCCGAGCCGATGATGTGGTACGGCAGGTCGTGGCGCTTGCTCAGCTCGCTGAGGCGGCCGTAGCGCTCCAGGAAGCTGAAGGTGGAGACCGGCTCGAAGATCGAGGTCCACACGGAGTTGTAGTTCACCGAGGAGGCCATGACGGCCACCAGGGCCTCGCCGGGGCCGAGTTCGGGGACCGGCACGTCGTCCAGGTGGATCGACTTGCGCGGGTCCTTGTCGCGGGTCTCGAGGCCCGCGAACATCTCCGTCTCGTCCTTGTGCACGGTGATCGCGCGGTACGAGTCGGGCAGGGGGAGAGCGGCGAAGTCGGCGGACTTGGCGTCCGGGGACTGAATCGCGTCCAGGATTTCCTTCACGGTGTTGCCTCCGGCGAAGAAGCGCCTTGCGGGGGCGCTGCTTGAGGGTTGCGGCGGGGTGCTTGTGGTGCGGTGGAGGTGTGCCGTCGGTTCGGCGAAGGGTGGTGCTCGGCGACGCCTTGGTGGGGCGCGGGAGGTGCCTGTGACGCAGGCGTCCGGGCGCACAAGCCGGGGCTTGAGGGGACAGCCGGCGTACGGAGGATCTCTGTACGCCGGCCGCCCGGACAACATCAACGTATGGCACCGCGTGCCAGTCGGCAAGACACTGGGTGCCAGTAATTTTTGACCGATGATCGATCAGTGCAGGTCAGAGGGGGTGGCGGCATGACTGAGGGGCCGCTACCGATCAGTAGCGACCCCTCAAAAGCCAAGGACGAAATGGGTGAAACGGGTTAAGAAGCCCGCTCCCTGAGCGCCTTCTCGATGGTCCGCATGACTTCGTCGAGCGGCGCGTCCGTACGTGCCACCGTGACAAGCACCTCACCCTGCGCGGACACCGCCGCCGGGGCCGTCGCCGCGGGCAGCGTGTCGCGCCCCGCGCCGATGCCCGACCCGAACGTGCGCCGCACGATCGCGAAGGCGTGGTCCAGATGCCGCTCCACGTCCCCCTGCC
>NZ_WMBF01000798.1:0-1597 GCF_019400875.1 Streptomyces anatolicus
CGTCACGACCGGGGGCTCGGCATCGGGCCCGGCCGCGCGAAGCGACGGGACAGGGCCAGGCGCACACTGCCGCAGGGCGGCGATGGCCGCGGCCCGGGCGGGGGCCGATGCGGTGCCGGGTCGGCGGGAGGCGTTCGGCGCGAAGCGGCGAGGCGGCGAAGCGGCGAGGCGGGACGCTCGCGGGCCCCGCCGGAAGAGCACCCCGAGCCGCACCGGAGTCTTTGGTCGCCCTTGGCCGGAACCGTCAGCTCCCCGTTATCCTCCTAACCCTTACGGGGGCGTGTGCCCCGACGTCCTGAACCATTCGATGGGTGCGGAGAATGATCGAGGCAGTCGGCCTGACGAAGCGCTATGGCGCCAAGACAGCCGTGTACAACCTTTCCTTCCAGGTGCGGCCCGGTACCGTCACCGGCTTCCTCGGGCCCAACGGCTCCGGCAAGTCGACGACGATGCGCATGATCCTCGGGCTCGACACACCCACCACGGGGCAGGTGACGATCGGCGGTTACCCGTACCGCAAGCTCCCCAACGCCCCCCGCCAGGTCGGCGCGCTGCTCGACGCCAAGGCCGTGCACGGCGGCCGGCACGCCCGCAACCACCTGCTCTGCCTCGCGCAGCTCTCCGGTATCCCGGCCCGCCGGGTCGACGAGGTGCTCGGCGTCGTCGGCCTCCAGGACGTGGCGAAGAAACGCTCCAAGGGCTTCTCGCTCGGCATGGGCCAGCGCCTCGGCATCGCGGCGGCGCTCCTCGGCGACCCCCAGGTGCTCCTCTTCGACGAGCCGGTCAACGGCCTCGACCCCGAGGGCATCCTCTGGGTCCGCAACCTCATGAAGTCGCTCGCGGCCGAGGGACGCACGGTCTTCGTCTCCTCGCACCTGATGAGCGAGATGGCGCTCACCGCCGAGCACCTGATCGTGATCGGCCGCGGCCAGCTGCTCGCCGACATGAGCGTCAAGGACTTCATCTCGCACAACTCCGCCGACTTCGCCCGGGTGCGTACGCCGGAGACCGAGCCCCAGCAGCGCGAGAAGCTGACGGCCGCGCTGACCGAGGCGGGCGGCCAGGTCCTGCCCGAGGTGGACGGCGCGCTGCGCGTGACCGGTCTGCCGCTGCCCCGCATCAGCGACCTCGCGCACAGCGCCGACGTCCGCCTGTGGGAGCTCTCCCCGCACCAGGCCTCGCTGGAGGAGGCGTACATGCGGATGACGCAGGGCGCCGTCGACTACCGCTCCACGGTCGACCAGCGCGCGGGCTTCCAGCAGGAGATGCCCCCCGGCATGCCGCCCCAGGGCCAGCCGCCGGTGCCCGGCCAGGGCCAGCCCGGCTGGTACGCCCCGCCGCCGCCCCAGCAGGGCGGCCAGCCCTTCGCGATGCCCCAGCAGCAGCCGCAGGCCGGCCCCGGCACGGACAACCCGTACGCCGCGGCGCCCCCGCAGCAGCCGACGGCCCCCGCCGACATGACCAAGCGCGCCACCGACAACGAGGATGCACGATGACCACGCCTCCGACTCCGCAGCAGCAGCCGCAGGCGCAGCAGCCCCAGCAGATGTACGCCCCGGCCGGCGCCCCGGCACCACAGGGCGCACCGGCCCCGCAG
>NZ_WMBF01000799.1:0-1592 GCF_019400875.1 Streptomyces anatolicus
TTCCAGGCCATGGCCTGCGGGGCCTTCCGGGCCAGCGGGGCCCGCGGCGTCGGCTTCGGCTTCGGCGTGGGCTTAGGCGTCGCCTTCGGCTTCGTACGGAAGAAGCCCGCGTCGCGCAGCTCCCGCAAGGAGCCCTTCACCGCGTCGACGATGAACTCGACGTCGCTGTCGGAGTGTTCGGTGGAGAGGAAGAAGTTGCGCCACTCCCACACGTGGACGCCGCGCAGCATCAGGTGGTGGTAGAGCAGCTCCATGTCCGCGCGGTGCTCGAACCGGAACATCGAGCCGAAGTGGCTCATGCTCAGGGCGAACTCCTCCGCCTCGAAGAAGGAGTTGAGCGCGCCCGCCAGCTCGTCGGTGCGGGCGTTCAGCCGCTCCTGGAGGCGCGGGCTGTGCTCCTTGAGGTGGGTGAGGACGGCGCGGGCGGCGACCATCGACACGGGGTGCTGGATGTACGTACCGCCGAAGAAGGTCGTGTCGGCCGCCGGGTAGCTGTCGTCCCCGTAGCTCCAGTAGCCGCCGTCGATGCCGTCCATGATGTCGGCGCGGCCCGCGATGGCCCCGATGGGGAAGCCGCCGCCGAGCAGTTTGCCGTAGGTGGCGAGGTCGGGGGTGACGCCGTAGAGGTCCTGGGCGCCGCGCGGCGCGGGGCGGAAACCGGTCAGCATCTCGTCGAAGAGCAGCACGATGCCGTGGCGCGCGGTCAGCTCGCGCAGCCGTCGCACGAAGGCCGCGGGCTGGAGCGCCGGGTGGCGGCTCTGCACCGGCTCGACGACGACCGCCGCGATGTCGCCCGCCTGCGCCTCGATGACGGCCAGGCTCTCCTCGCTGCCGTAGGGCAGGACGAGCAGGTCGGCGACGGCGTTCTGCGGGACGCCCGCGGACATGGGGACGGTGGTCAGGCCCTCGCCGCCGGTGCGCGGCGAACGGCCGAGGACGTTGTCGTTGTGGCCGTGGTAGGCGCCCTCGAAGGTGATGATGCGGGAGCGGCCGGTGGCGGCGCGGGCGAGGCGGATGGCGGCGGAGTTCGCCTCGGTGCCGGAGTTGGCGAAGGCGACGCGCTCCATGCCGGTCAGCTCGGCGAGGAGTTCGGCGGCCTCGCCGGTCTCGACGTTGCGGGGGCCGAGCTGGATGCCGCGCGACAGGTGCTCGCGGACCGCTTCGGAGACGAAGGCGGGCTCGTGGCCGAAGAGCAGCACGCCGAAGCCCATGGTGATGTCGACGTAACGGTTGCCGTCGATGTCCTCGAGCCAGGAGCCGTGCGCCCGGCGGCCCGCGATGGGGTACAGCATCTCCTTGGTGCCGCTGCGGAACCCGACCGCGGCCCGGCTGTCCGCGAGCACCCGGCGGTAGCGCTGGGCGATCCGCTTCGAGGTGGGCGTCTTGGCGGTGTAACGGCGTACGAGGTCGTCGAGGTGGGCCCGCTGCGACTCCGGGGAACCGCCGCGGACCATGCCGGAGGCGCGGGACACCTCAAGGCGGGGGCCGTGCTGCGCGGGGCGGGGCGCGGGCGGCGCCTCCTCCGCTGCCGGGGCCCCCAGCTGCTGGGAGATGCGCTGGGACAGCTCGGCCATCGCGGCGAGGTCCTGGTC
>NZ_WMBF01000800.1:0-1588 GCF_019400875.1 Streptomyces anatolicus
GCCCAGCAGGCCCCGGCCCCGGCGGCTATCCCGGCTGGGGCGCCTGGCAGGGTCCCCCGCCCGCCGCCAAACCCGGCGTCATCCCGCTCCGCCCGCTCGGCGTCGGTGAGATCCTCGACGGCGCCGTCTCCACCATGCGTGCCCATTGGCGCACGGTCCTCGGCATCTCCCTGACCGTGGCCGTGCTCACGGAGATCGTCGTCGTCCTCCTCCAGGGCCTCGTCCTGAGCGAGTCCACCGACACCGACGCCCTCGACGACCCGAGCGCGACGGTCGGCGAACTGACCCGCGCCATGGGCGACACCCTGCTGAACTCCGGAGTGGTCCTCGCGATCACCCTGCTCGGCACGATCGTCGCCACGGCCCTGCTCACGATGGTCACGAGCCGCGCGGTGCTCGGTAAGTCGGTGACCACCGCCGAAGCCTGGCGGGACTCTCGCCCCCAGCTCGCGAGGCTGTTCGGCCTGACCCTGCTCATCCCGCTCATCGCCGTCGCGGTCGTCACCATCGGCATCCTGCCCGGTGTCCTGATCGCGCTCGGGGGCGCCTCCGACGCGGGCGCCGGTCTCGCCGTGCTCGGCGGCCTCGCCGCGGGCATCGCCGCCATCTGGATCGTGGTCCGCTTCTCGCTCGCCTCCCCCGCGCTCATGCTGGAGAAGCAGGGCGTCAAGAAGTCCCTGACCCGCTCCGCCAAGCTGGTCCGCGGCTCCTGGTGGCGGGTCTTCGGCATCCAGCTGCTCGCCGCCATCATCGCGAACGTCGTGGCGTCGATCATCGTCATCCCGTTCACCTTCCTCGCCGGCGCGGTCAGCGGCGAAGGTGTCAGCGGCTTCCTCAACGGCACCAGCGAACTGGGCTGGACGTTCCTGATCGTCAGCGGCGTCGGCTCCGTGATCGGCTCCATGCTGACGTTCCCGATCACGGCCGGGGTCACCGTGCTCCTCTACATCGACCAGCGGATCCGGCGCGAGGCCCTCGACCTCGAACTCACCCGCGCCGCCGCCGGCACCCCCGGCCAGGGCACCAACCCTCCCGGCACCCCGGGGAGCTGATGCGGTGACAGCGGCGGGGGCAGTGCTCATGGGGCTCGGAGCGGCACCGCTCCTGCCGCGCACCGGCGACGACCCACCGGTGACGATCCCACGCGACCCGGCCCGTGAGGCGGCCGAGCGCGAACTGTCCAAGCCGATGTACCACGAGAACGACCCGAGCCTCCTCCAGCGCGCCCTGAACGGCTTCTGGAACTGGGTCGACGACCTGTTCTCCGCCGCCGCGGCGGCTACCCCGGGCGGCGGGTTGGGCCTCCTCGTCATCGTCCTCGCGGCAGTGGCCCTCGGCGCCGCCCTCTGGTGGCGCCTGGGCACCCCGCACCGCACCCCCGCCTCCGCGCCGCCCCTCTTCGACGACCGCCCCCGCAGCGCCGCCGAACACCGCGCCGCCGCCGAGGCCCACGCCGCCCAGGGCCACTGGAACCAAGCCGTCCAGGAACGCATGCGCGGCCTCGTCCGCGCCCTGGAGGAACGCGCGCTCCTGGACCCCCGCCCCGGCCGCACCGCCGACGAAGCCGCAGCGGAAGCAGGCCGAACCC